>CAWLAW010000319.1:0-4657 GCA_963854885.1 Gammaproteobacteria bacterium
GCGTGGCTAATACGACCTTTTCGTAATCGACCACTTCTCGTGCGGCATCAAGTACGGCGGTAAAAGTTTTTATCGATGCTAGTTCGTCCGCTTGGATTACGACCCCACCTTCAGGACTTTCGGCGTGAAGGCGCTCGATATTCGCGCGCACACTGCGAACATCAATTCGGCGTTTATCTATCCAGATACTATTGTCCGCGTTTATCGCGACTAAGACAGTCGTATCGTCTTTTTGGTTCGCTGTGTTGGCATCCGGTCGGTTAACCTCCACCCCGGATTCCTTGATAAACGTCGCCGTTACAATGAAGAATATCAGCATGATAAAAACGACATCGAGCATCGGTGTTAAGTCGATCGCGCTGTCGCTCTCGCCGTCTTCAGTCGTTTCAAATAATTGTCGTCTCATACTCAATGATCGCTCGTTAAGTGCTCTTCGATAAGTTCGCGTTCGCGCGCCGCTCTCTGAGAAATGGTTATGTTCGCAAATACCCCGGACAAGGCCGCTACCATTCCCGCCATCGTCGGTATTGTTGCTCTTGAGATTCCATCCGCCATTGATCTAGCCTCGCCGCCGCCGATCGATAAAACGGTAAACACTTCGATCATCCCGGTTACGGTGCCAAGTAAGCCAAATAACGGACAAATCGCGATCATTGTTTTTATCATCGCCAAGTTGTGTTCGATTTTGACATGTAGTTCTGAAATCAATTTGTCGCGGATCGCAAGGGCATGCCACGAACGACGTTCACCTCGAGCCTCCCAGTAATCGAGCGCTGCTTGCGCATCGTGTTTGTATGAAATCAGAAAATACGATGCTCGCTCAAGTAAAAGAAGCCACATGAAGAACGTCAATCCGGCGATCAAGATTAACACCGGTCCACCGAGGTTAAAAAAACCCCGAATTGCTTCCAGTCCGTCGAGTAAAAACAGCAACATTATTCGAAAGCCAGTACGCTGAAGCGCTTAATGGCCCGCGCGTTGCGCGAGGATACCGGCGCTTTGTTCGCGGAGAATGTGGAGCAAATTCCGTGCTTTTGTACTGAGTACGGTGTGCGCTAAGAGGGTCGGAATGGCGACCAGCAGACCGAGCACCGTCGTTACTAATGCGCTCGAAATACCGCCTGCCATGGCTTTTGGATCGCCTGCACCATAAATCGTGATGGCTTGAAATACGATAATCATGCCGGTAACTGTCCCGAGCAAGCCAAGTAGCGGCGCAACCATTGCGATTATCTTTAATAGAGAAAGCCCCGCATTAATGGCTGGGCTTTCTTTTAGTATTGCTTCGCTAAGTTTCAGCTCCAATGAATCGGGATCGCTTGTCGCGGAATTTTCGGCGACCACCAACACGCGGCCTAGTGGATTATCTTGCCGCGCTTCGTCGCGCTTCAATTGGACTTTGATCTTCCGGGAGATCACGGACAGTAACAAAAATCGCCATAACGCGAATAGCAGGGCAAAAATGCCAATACTTGTGATGATGTAGCCGACTAATCGACCTTGGCGCCAGCGTTCGGATAACGTTGGTGAGTTAATCATCGCTTTCAAAAACCCGCCCCCGGCCGCGCCCGTTGGATCGATACCGATAGCGCCATACCCCGACGATGCCATTTGTAAAATTCTCGCGTTTTCGGCGAGTCCGGCGGGTTGTCGAGGCAGGACTGTTACGCTTTGGGTATCGGAATCGTAGGCGAGATAGTCTCCTTGTGAGACTAAGTTAAATGTACCGATACGAACGATTTCTCGATTGAGCTCAGTGCCGACGGTCGTTTTGTATTTTACGACGCGCCCGGATTCGGTTAATTCTCGATGCATCTCAAACCAGACGGTCTTGATTTCCTCCAAACTAGGCAAATCCGTATCACTATTCATTTTGTTGATCAGATCGCTCAAAAAGGCCTCTCTATCCGGGAACTGACTTGTTGTGATTGATGTTTGAAATCGACTGCGCAAATCTGCGGCGGCGGCAGTTAGGTGACCGAACAACTCTTTTAGCGAGCCTAAACGAGCGTCTCGTTGATTGCGCTTCTCGGCGACTGAAATTTCGTTGGCGTTAAACTGCTCTTCTAGTTCGTTGCTTATCGCTTCGAGGCGAGCAACTTCCGCAGCTGCTTGGCGCAAGCGCTCCTCTTGTTGAGTTTTCTCGGCGATGAACGCCCGCTCGCGCCGTTGGTTAATTGCCGCGTCTTCTGCTCGCCCTTGTCTAACTTGCTGAAGCAGGGCATCTAACGACAAGATGTCATCGGCTGCCATTGGCGAGGCGGGTGTAAATAGCGTCAACATTAAGAAGGTGCATAAAATTTGCGCGTATGTCGCCCTCATTTAACCGCCTCCGGCGCCGTTATGGGCAAGGTCAAGATATCAATCGACGCTTGCTTCTTCGCCATTTTGATACCACCGCGGATCGCATTTCGGTAGGTGACATTGTCGAGTAAATCCCAACTTTCATTGGCCTCGTTCCAGCGCGCTGAAAGCGTTGTGTCCTTTGTTTGGCACACCATAACCAGGCGCCCGACACGCAAAATATCCACTTCCCGTTGCTGCCCCTCCAGTGGGATAATCGCCTGGTAGCTGTCTATCTTCCTACCATACTCATTTTCAATTTGGTAGGCTTCGATCACTTGGCGGAATTTCTCAGCGACGTCTACCTCGGCCGCCGCAAGACTATCTTGAATGAACGCAATTCGCTCTAGACGCTCACTGTTATGGAACGGCAGGTCTAGCTCAACGAACTTAGCCAGCGCGCCGACCATTTCGCTAACCAGCGGCGACATTTGGCGCTCGATTAAGGCCACTTGCGAAACCGATTTATCAAAGCGCAGGATCAGGTCTTGCTGACCAGCGATTTGGGTCGAAAGTTGCTGGTTATAAGTGGCCAATCCCCGCGCTTGCTTGAGTAACGCTCGGTAGTTAATGAGTCGCTCTTGAGCGCCTTCGACAATGGCGTCGATTTTCGCTTGCGATTTCTCAGCTTCAGTAAACTTCGTTTCGCTCTCGCGACCAATTTCCGCTAAATCGGCCGCAATCGCGATAATCGGCATCACAACCAGCACCGCCAGCGAGCGGGTCCAGCGTGATAATGAGCGGGACGGCATTGTCATTGTGAAAACAACCTTATATTAGCGACTCATGCGCGGTTCGCGTTAAATTCTCGAGTAGATTTATGCGTCTCGAAAACCATCACGAACAGTCGTGAAAACGCGCTTCGAGTGAGCATAACCGAGCTGTCAGAGATACTCAAAACCCTTGAATACTCTGCCTTTTATTCGATCTATAGGCGGGTCGCTTGTTGCCGCGATGTGCTGCGTTCGTTACACTGGCACCGACCATTTGACCATTCGGCGAACAGCTACAGGCCGATAAATTTTGATTGATTCAGGATGCGCTCGATCCAGTCTAAATTATTCCGAACTGGCGTGCTCCTGATGCCCTATCACCAACGTCGAGTAAAGCACTATGAATCATCGGCTCGCAATCTCAATCTCAATCGCACTTCTATTCGTCGTCGGATTAGCCAATGCCGAGCTTAAGGTTGAAGTCCCCAGCACCGAGAAGTTGCCTGAGGCCTCACCGCATTGGATGTGGGTCAACGATCTATCGTTTAGCGCGATGGAAGGTGGCAAAGCGTTTTTAATCGACGGTGACTCTGGACAAATGAAGGGTATGTTGAGTACCGGCTATTTTTTCGCCTCAGCCCTTCAAGACAATGATTACCAGACGATCTACGCACCGGAAGTTTATATGAGTCGCGGCACGCGCGGGGTGCGCACGGACATCATCGCGATTTATGATCCGAAGACGCTCGAGCCAGTCGACGAAATTATCATCCCGCCGAAACACTTCAGCGGCGTTCCTGTGATTGGCCACTCGGCGATTTCGGGCAATGATCGTTTTATCGCAGTGTACAATTTCACTCCTGCTCAATCGGTGAGCATTGTGGACGCAAAAAACCGCAAATTTCTTCACGAAGTTGAAACTCCAGGATGTGCGGAAGTATTTGCCGCAGGGGCGATGGCATTCAACATGATCTGTGGCGATGGGTCGATGCTAACTCTGTCGCTCGACGACAATGGTCAGGTTACGACATCGCGGAGCAAAAAGTTCTTCGATCCTAAAGGCGATATGATCGACGACAAGATGGCGCCATATGGCGGTTCTTGGGCATTTTTTACGAAGTCGGGAAATGTCCAAATGATCGACATGACAGCAGGCGAACCGAAGTTTGCGGAGCAATGGCCTCTGTTTAGTAGCGAGCAACGAGCGGACCAGTGGATGCTCGGCGGGTTTCAATACGCAACAATTTGTGAAACCACTGGAGATTTGTATGTGCTCGTTCACCGGGGTGGAAAATACACGCACAAAAATCCAGGCATGGATGTTTGGGTATACGGTCTCGAGTCAAAAAAACGCAAACGAATGATTTCTTTAACTCATCCAGCCGCATCGATCCAGGTTACGCAGGACGCTAAACCGCTACTGTTCACTGCCGACCTCGAACATAGTGGCGTGCATGTCTACGATGCCGATACCGGGGTTCATCGACACGACGTTGCGGAGCTCTCAACCAACCCGGTGTTGTTCTGGCCCGTCAAGCCGTGATGTTGAGAAGGAATTAACCCTTGCCGGCTTTCGATCCCATCATCACGCTGGTCGCCAA
>CAWLAW010000320.1:0-4617 GCA_963854885.1 Gammaproteobacteria bacterium
TAAGTGATTGATTTCTTTAGGGTGGCGACACGAACGTGTAAAGGATCTAATAAAACAGGGCGTATATGAGCCCTCTATTTATAAAGAATGTTGACAGTCGTTCGGTTCGATAGGTTGGAGGAGGCTGCTGTGTGCACTTTGGAGCCCCTCGCTCTCGTCGACACCAAGCGTCCGCTTAGGGCACTTTTGCGACACTCGTAATCAGCGATTTCGAGCGGCCGCTTTGGCGGATATCTAGCGCAATCTTCCCGCGGAGAGCTGAACTATCGCACCTAGTCGATCAACGTCTGGTAGATTCGCGCTCTCAACTCGCGACGGATGGGGTAGGTCGACGATGGGATTAGCTGTGCCAAAAAAACCACGTAGAGATCTTCCGCTGGATCTATCCAAAAGAACGTACTCGCCGCACCGCCCCAATGATGTTCGCCAACTGAGGTAATCGTGTGTGCTTTGACCGGATCGATTACAACGGCAAATCCAAGTCCGAACCCTATCCCCTCGTAGCTCGTTTCGCTCCACATCGGCTGCCCCATCGCCGCCATATCACGATTGTCTGGCAACTGATTGCGCCGCATGAATGCAACTGTCTTTGGCGACAACAACCGCACGCCGTCGAGTTCACCACCGTTTAACAACATTTGGCAAAAGAGACTGTAGTCACCGATTGAAGAAGTGAGACCGCCGCCGCCAGAAAATAACGCTGTCGGGTTGAGGACGCTGCTTTCAGATGCCGACTCTTGAAGGAGCAATCCGCCTTCTCTGATTTGTGCCGAGACGGTCTGTTGCCCAACGTTACTTAAATCGCCACCGGACAGTGGTGCGTAAAGTGAGGCGAATCGGGAGTGATTTTTCGGCTCAACCTGAAACCCAGTGTCTCGCATACTGAGTGGATTCAATATGCACTCCTGAAAAAATTCGGCCAACGATTGTCCCGACCAAATCTCGACGAGCCGACCGAGTACATCAGTCGAGACGCTATAGTTCCATTGCGTTCCTGGTTGACACATTAACGGGATGGCAGCCAATTCATTAACCCATTGCTCAAGATCAGGAATTTGGGACGGAACAACGATCTTCCGGTGTCGATATTCTCGGTCGACAACGTTGCTGCGCATAAAACTATAAGTTAACCCTGAGGTATGCGTCATTAGCTGGCGCACAGTCATTGGGTTTTGCATCACTTCGGTCGAAGTAATGTCCGCATCGCCGCCTGCCCAAACACGCGTTTCGGCGAAAGCTGGAATGTGCATGGCCACGGGATCGTCTAGTTGGAAATGCCCTTGCTCGTACAGCATCATTGCCGCAACTGTCGTGATGGGCTTTGTCATGGAGTAGATTCTGACAATTGTGTCTTCGCCAAATTCGCTGCCCGACTCGAGGTCTACGACCCCTGCGCTGTTAAAGTACGCGACTTTCCCGCGTCGAGATAACATGACGCTTGCGCCGGCCAAACGCTCGCTGCTTATTTGCTGCTCCAGCCATTGCGAGACGCGCGCCAAACGCTCGGACGACACCCCAACTGATTCTGGATTCACTTTATCCATCTGACTTAATGTCCTTGAAGGTAATTAAAATTAAGTGGGGTCAGATAAAACTTAGCAAGCTCTCGTTAAGTTTCATCTGACCCCACTGTATTATTATGCGTTGGGTAATTTTCGCCATTCAATGTTTTGACCGGCGCCGCGCACGGCATGTGCTTCGAGAGACAAGACCACTTCGGGCCGTGAATTCGCGGCAATTCGACAGCCCAATGCCGCCGGTCGCGTATTGGCAAACCAACTCAGGCCGTCGCCGTAGTCACTGTTCATTTCCGCGTCAACCGCGGTGTAATAGCGACGCACAATGACATCGTCCAGCGACGCACCAATTTGCTTTAGCGTTTTTTCCAAACCGATCGTGCAACCATTGCGCTGGCCAGCCCAATCGTTAGGCACCTCGACTTGGCCATCGTCAGTCAGATACTCGATATTACTTAAATAAACGTGCTCCTCAATCGATAACGTTGCAGCAAAACCCGGATGCTGAGGATGTGGCGTCGTTTGTCCAGAATCGCCAGCACCGATGATGCCTTCGGCTTCGATTAAAATTCGCGCGTCGTCATCTTGCAGAGGAGGAATCGCAAGTAAAGTAATAACTGGGGTGACGTTGCCGAGCTCCGCGGACAATGCATCCAACGCCCTCTTCCGATCGCCGATGTTAGTGATAAAAACTCTCAAACTAACGAGATCACTAGCTGCCGCACCCGCTTGTTCAATAAGCGTCGTGATGCTGCGTACGCTTTGCTTCGCTTGGGTTTCGATTGAGTTACGTGCGCACGTACCGCCACTTAGCAAAATTTTATTGCCAATTTGCACGCCGCAACTTTGACCACCCGGTAGCCAGTGCTGGTCCACGGGTAACAGCGGTGCTCGCGGCGTGATGTCTTCATCCACGGCTTCGAGTTCAATTTCAACTAGTTGCGTCGGTCGCGCCAAGCGACTCACCGGTATCACCGTGACCGCGAGGTTTTGTCCTTTAAACGCGCTGCGAAACGTTTCATCTGCGGGACCGAGATTTTCGCGACCAACAACAAATAAACGAGCGCGAACGATGTTCCGAAAGTGCCCGTTTGCAGCCGCCATACTTTCGCGGGCGATGTCGAGTACCGCAGCGATCTGGGTGCGAATGTCTTTGCCGAGAATATTGCCGTCGAGATCAATGGCCGTGGTTCCCGATTGAACAACCCGTTCGTTGACCCGAAGGGCGCGAGAATATTGCGCACGACTTTCGAGTGGTCGCCCTGAATCGACGTTAATTCGTGTCCCCATCGTCATCTAATGTCCTTCTGTTAAGTGAAAATGCGCTTCGCCGACGAATTATCTCCGCTTCACACCGGCTCGAACAACTTGGCGTGAGCTTAGCCGGTCAGCGCAAGTGCTTACTTCGAATTTCGTTCGAGTCGGCGCGCCAAAACTTAGCCACAAAATGCGCGCTCCGGAATCGTCCGAACTGCCGGTGCTGCGTATTCGCAGATTCGCCGATATTATTGATAATGATTCGTATTTGCGTTAACGTTCCTATTCACATTATCCCGAGCCGCCTTTTTCGCGCAAATTGCGCGTCTGCGGACGACTCGCCATCGCGACTTCGGTTTCCGCCGCCCATTTAGAGCGTAATCCGTCGGTAGCTAAATTCAATATGCGATCGAATTCAGGACCTAATAGAACCGACACAATGACGAATAAGTGCGCGCAACGATACGCTGCCGAACCCTCTCTGAGGGTAAATTCGGCAAGTAACTATGGCTTGAGTCTTGTTGCGTGAACACTGATGTCTGGCACCGAGCGATGAAAAGCCAGGTATTTAGTCCGTTATCAGCGCTGCTTGTTTCGGCGATTCTAATCAGCGCTGTCGAGGTAAATGTTGTTCAAGCGAAGGATGTCTATCAACAACCGACGGATTTTCTTGCAGAGTCCTTCGACAATGAGGTTCCCGACAGCGAACGACTTTGGATCACCAAACCCATGAAATCGGCAATCCGCGAAATTTTAGGCCGCGATCTCGGACAATTGCGCGTTCGATATTGGAAACGAGATGACCGCACGGCATGGATACTTGAAGAAATTGGTAAAGAACGGCCTATTACCACGGGCTTGGTCGTCGACGGCGGCGAGGTCGCCAAGCTGCGCGTGTTAATTTACCGGGAAAGTCGCGGTTGGGAAGTTCGTTATCCTGCTTTTACCGATCAATTCAACGGCGCAACACTCGCCGATCACTTTTTACTTGACCGGCGTATCGACGGTATTTCAGGCGCGACTTTGTCGGTGAATGCGCTCACCCGCCTTGCGCGACTTGCATTGCTCCTGCATACGCATGCCACCGCCTGAAACAACTTCCATACAACGTGGGCATCGGCTAGGGTTACGAGCCGGCTACCAGCTATCCGTACGATTTATGTTGAAAACTTGGCACAGCACAATCGGCATGTTCGCGGCCGTGTTCTTGTTCTTGCTTACGGTAACCGGATTGTTGCTCATGCAAACCGACACGCTAGGGCTCGGCAGCAACTACGTTAACAACTCGAGCCTCCTCGATTGGTACGGGATCCGACCGGCACCACCTGCAGTTAGCTTCAGGACCGGTGAACACTGGATCACAGAGCTAGGCGATCGACACTATTTCAATACGCGCCTCTTACCCGATGTCGCCGGTCGATTGATCGGCGCGACCCGCAGTGGCGACGAAATTCTCATTGCGACCACTACCTCACTAATTCTCCTGACCGAAAGCGGCGAAATTGCAGAAAAGATCGGCACCGAAGCAGGACTACCTGAGAACCTGATGCACGTTGGCATTGCGGTAGACGGAAACGTGATTTTAAAATCGCAAAATGCCCAGTTCGTGTTCAACGCGGTGAACGGCAAGATCGCTACCGATGAGCGCTTACGCCGAACATCTTGGAGCAGCGTCGAAAACCCGCCGACCTCGATTCTCGCGACACTAAACGCGAGCTACCGCGGAACCGGCTTATCGCTTGAACGGATCCTTCTAGATTTGCACAGCGGTAGGATTTTCGGTGCGGCCGGGATCTGGCTCGTTAATATTGCGTCACTCGCCCTTCTCTTGTTATTGGCAAGT
>CAWLAW010000321.1:0-4610 GCA_963854885.1 Gammaproteobacteria bacterium
TCTCGTCATTGACAGTAATTGCCCCTCGATTACTTGAAGCATCGCGATAGTCGGACAGTTTCTTGACAGGGTACCTTCGGACGTTAGAATAGCCCACCGGTTTGGCTATGCATTGCGTATAGTGTGGCGGTTGTGTCAATGAATGTTTGTGCGGGAATAGCTCAGTTGGTAGAGCACAACCTTGCCAAGGTTGGGGTCGCGAGTTCGAGTCTCGTTTCCCGCTCCAAGTTTCGAACGAACCCCGATGCCGTCGGGGTTTGTCGTTTTAGATGTGGTTCGCCGTGGTTGAGCGCCGGTAAAATCAGCGTTCTACGGCGACTGACGCATGATGCGGCTGGATGGCAGAGTGGTTATGCAGCGGCCTGCAAAGCCGTGTACCCCGGTTCGATTCCGGGTTCAGCCTCCATACTGGATGGGGTAGGACGCTCCCGTGTTCTAGTCGACAGATGTAATACCGCCCGGGTGGTGGAATTGGTAGACACAAGGGACTTAAAATCCCTCGCTTTAATCGGCGTGCCGGTTCGATTCCGGCTCCGGGCACCATTCCAAATAATGACTGACATTAGTTTTCGAAAGCAAAACTAGGCCGTCGGTCGCCGTAAAGTACGGATTTTTTTTCACTTAGGACTCGAGGGTCTGTTGACGCAGACTGTCCGATTGCATTCAAAATTGTAGTATTCTATACTGGAGGCGAACTGCCATTCGCAGCGAAGCATGCGAACGCGTATCTCTCAGACTCGTTCGGATAAAGGTTAGTCTTTCTTACGAGCAGGCCAGTTACCCGATTCAACGATAATCCGAATTTTTCAAGCGCGAGGTAATGTTGATGCTCGAATGGGAATCTCGTTTCGCCGCCTCTGTAATTCGCCAGCGGTGGTTGATCATCGTTAGTTGCGCTTTGATTATTGCGATCGCCGCCAGCGGTGCGCGGTTTTTAACGTTTACGAGTAGCTACCGAGTCTATTTCGGCGCCGAGGATCCGCATCTTGTCGCTTTTGAGTCGCTCGAAAATACGTATTCGAAAGACGACTCGATTATGTTCGTCATTGCGCCGAAAAACGGCGAAGTGTTTTCCCGTGATGTCTTAAGCTTGGTTGAATCCTTCACGAAAAAAGCCTGGCAGCTTCCGTACTCGAATCGAGTCGATTCAATTACCAATTTCCAACACACGGAAGCTAAGGGCGACGATTTAATCGTCGCCGATCTTATAAAAGATGCGGCCAATCTCAACGACACAGAAATAGCTCGCGCCAAAGCCGTCGCGTTGGCGGAGATACAACTTAGGAAATTTCTAATTTCCGAAGACGCGAAAGTCACGGCGGTCAATGTCAATATTCTGCTCCCGGGCATCAGCGAGACTGAAGAACTGCCGTTTGCGTTCGAAAAATCCCGTGAACTTGTCGCCGAATTCAATTCGACTCATCCGCAGGTCGATATTTACATTTCCGGCATGATGGCGATGCACAACGCGGTAACTGAAGCGGCACAAAGTGACTTGAGCTTTCTTGTCCCGGTTAGCTTTGGGGTCATGTTTGTGTTGATCGCGTTGCTCGCTGGCGGGGTGTCCGGCACGGTAACCACGCTGTTCGTGTTTTCAATGTCGGTAGTCGGCGCCATGGGAATATCTGGACATCTCGGCTTCCCTATCACGCCGACGGGTACCAGCGCGCCGAACATTATCTTAACTGTCGCAGTGGCGAACTCCGTTCATATACTTATCTCATACTTCCATGAACTAGGTGAAGGGTTAACCAAGAACGAAGCCATCAAGGAGAGTCTACGCGTCAATATAAGCCCGGTTGCGTTGGCCAGTATCACCACCGCGATTGGATTTTTAACCATGAATTTCTCCGAATCGCCGCCGTTCCAGCAAATGGGCACGACGGTGGCAGTTGGGGTATTAATTTCGTTCGTCTTGGCCGTGACGTTTCTACCCGCGATGCTTTCGATTCTGCCAACCGGCCGGATTCGTCGGCGCTCGGTAGAAGATAATTGGGTTAAGGCGCTCGGGAATTTCGTTGTGCGGCGTCAACGGGGATTGTTGTGGGGTACGGCAGCACTCATTGTCGCCACCGTCGCAAACGCCCCCCGTAACGAGTTCAACGAAATATTCCTTCACTACTTCGGCAAGAAGTTGGAATTTCGGGTTGCGACGGAATTCATGGTGGATAACTTAACCGGCTATTACCAAGTTCACTACTCGCTCGACTCAGGTGAGTCCGGCGGTATCAGTGAGCCGGAATTTCTCCGTTTAACCCACGAATTCACCGAGTGGTGGCGGATGCAACCTGAAACAGAACATGTTCGTTCAATAACGGACACGATGAAACGATTGAATAAGAATATGCATGGCGATAATGCTGCGATGTATAAACTGCCGGATTCTCGAGAACTTGCTGCGCAATATTTGCTCCTCTACGAAATGTCGCTGCCCTACGGCCTCGATCTGAATAATCAAATTAATGTCGACAAATCTTCAACTCGAGTGATCGCGACCTTGAGACCGATTGATATGCAAAGAACCTTAGACGTCACCGGCCGTGCGAGTGCTTGGCTGGATGAGAACGCACCTCGGATCAATCATGCTGAGGGCTCGGGGATGGTGATGATGTTTACCCATCTCACAATGCGCAATATAACGTCAATGGTGGGTGGAACAACCGTCGCCTTGGCGCTGATCTCGATCGTGCTCGTGGTCGCGCTTCGCTCACTAAAAATTGGTGCGCTCAGTTTGATTACAAACCTTGCTCCAATTGGTATGGGCTATGGGATCTGGGCGATTATCGATGGAGAAATTGGTTTGGCCTTATCGATTGTCGCGAGTATGACATTCGGTATTGTCGTGGACGACACGGTACATTTCCTGAGCAAGTATCTTCGCGCACGACGCGAGCAGGGAATGCAGCCGGAGGACGCGGTGAAGTACGCTTTTAATACCGTGGGTCGAGCTTTGATTGTGACCTCGGTCGTGTTGGTCGCCGGATTTCTCGTATTGACGACATCCGATTTTGCGATGAACTCGAAGACCGGGCTGTCAGTCTCTATCGTCATCGTGTGCGCGTTGTTCACAGTCCTTTTATTTTTACCTCCAATGTTGATGAAAATTGACCGGCGCGATAGCCCTATCTCAGAGCCAACCGCAAATATCGGGTAGTACGAATGCCGGTCGGGGATCCCGGATGCAGTCGTTCGTCCAGAATTTCTCAAGATTAGCGCCGGATCGGCCGATATCTGATGCTTGAAGTCGAATCGGACGGATCGACCCTAATTTTCCAACGCACTGCCTGACGCTGAGCGCTACTGGCGTGTTTGTGCGCAGGCTGCACACGAGGGATAAGCTTGAATAACTTTAAGGGTGTTGGGCGTGGTCGCTAGGGCGAAAGAGGCGCTCGCCAATGGCCGCAAAAATCGCGGCGATACGCTATCGCCAAATTCTGGAGACGCGCTCAAGCTTCTCCTAATATATCCGCGTCCCGGTAACGCCAATTGGGTAAAAGCGACGATTTCGGCGGCTCACGCTGGGGGCACGGAATTCACGCGGGTAGTAAATTTTGAAGCGGCCAGTCGGAAATTAAGACACACTAAATTTGACGCCATAATCACTGATGGGGCTGTCGCCGATTTTACTACGGCCGCGACCTCACAACGGTTCTTCGACGCATTCGCTGATGTTCCTGTCGTCGTTATGGCGCAATCTGATGACGACGCTGCGGCGCTCGAAATGATCAAGCATGGCGCTCAAGACTATTTCGTAAAAGACAAAAGCGACGGCGCTTTTATCCTTAAATCGATTCGTTACGCGATCGATCTGAAACGTGCTGATCAGCATGTTAATTACTTGTCTCACCACGATAAGCTGACCGGGTTGGAGAATCGAGAATTATTTCAGGACCGTCTTGCCCAAGCGGTCAATCGAACCGAGCGCATCGATGGCTTACTGGCGCTACTATTTCTCGATTTAGATCGCTTTAAATCAATTAACGATACCTTGGGCTACGGTGCCGGCGATGAAATATTGCTTGCCGTCTCGCGGCGTCTTGAAACATGCGTACGAAAGGCCGACACGATTGCGCGTCTTGGTGATGATGAATTCACCGTTATCATCGAAAACGTCGGCAACGCATTCGATGCGGAGCTGGTCTGTAGAAAAATCATTAACGCGCTCGAACAGCCGTTCGACGTGCGTGATCAGGAAATCTACGTCACCGCGAGTATTGGAGCCACGTTCTATCCCGCTGATGCGACCGATCCTAGTGTGCTCATTCAGAACGCCGACGTTGCAATGCACCGGGCAAAAGATAGCGGCCGCAACAAATATCATTTGTTCACGGCTGACTTAAGTTCACGCGCGGTTGAGCGTCGTAGCATCGAATCAGCGCTGCGCCATGCGATCGAGCGAGACGAGTTGTTTCTTTGTTATCAACCTAAAATCAGCTTGCAAACCGCTGAGGTACTTGCTGTTGAGGCATTGCTTCGCTGGCAGCACCCGCACCGCGGATTAATTTCTCCGGCGGAATTTATTCCTGCCGCGGAAGACACTGGCTTGATCGTACCAATCGGTGAATGGGTATTAAAACAAGCGTGTGCGGACGCTATAAGATGGGGGGGGC
>CAWLAW010000322.1:0-4603 GCA_963854885.1 Gammaproteobacteria bacterium
AATTCGACCACCCCGGCGACTTTGGATTTTTGTAAGGTCGCGCTAGCCTTCGAGATACGCGGCGGATCTTACGGTTCGACGTCGATGGCCGGCGTGCGCTTTATCATGGTGGCGCAATCTAAAGCGATCATGTCTGAGGGTGGCTGGATTGGCGGTTTGATAATCGATAATTCGGCTAGCGACGAGCAGGTCGCCGGCGTCGCTGCAATCGCCGGTGCGGAGGGTAACGGGCCTCTTGGGGGTTTCGCCCCGATGATTTCGGATTTTCGTGGGGTTGAACGCGCGGCAGTGAAGTTCGTCAAAGACGGCGGTAACGTGAGCGTTGTCGTAGAGGGTATGGTCGACCAATCAATTGTTGGCGTAGAGAGCATGACCGCGCCCGGCGAGTTTGTCTGTATCGACAATGCCGCGCACCCAGTTAATTCACGGCTTAATTTTGCTACCGCGGTTAAAAACGTGATCAGCTGCTTCGGCATTGAATGGGAAGATAAGGAACAAAAAACCAACGGTCATTTCGCCCCATTCGATTGGCAGGGCGAAGCCGCTTAAGTATCTCCCGCTCGCTATCGCGAGCAAAAATTTCTTTATTCGGGCGCCACGAATTCGTCGGGCGCCTTCGAGCCCTCGCCGAAGAAAAACTTTTCCATTTCTTCTTCTAGAAATTTGCGGTCCTTTGGCTCGATAGGGGTTAGTCGGTATTCGTTGAGCAGCATCGTCTGATGCACCAACCAGGCCTGCCACGATTCTTGGGACACGTTGTCGAATATTTTCTGCCCGAGTTCGCCGGGGTAGGGTGCCATTTTTAGTCCTTCAGCGTCTCGGCCGAGCTTAATGCAATGTACGGTACGGCTCACAGGATCTCCTTGTGCAGATTGTTCATTTTCGTTGTGATCAATAGCTCGGTAACTGGTTTTGCTAAACCAATGCGCGGCAGTTTAGCGCTGTTATACCAAAGCCACTCGGCGGAATCCATGACTGCACTATGTTGTTGTTCGATGCGGAAGGACAATGGCGTGATGGATAAGCGGAAGTGGGTAAAAGTGTGTAGTAAGTTCGGTAATTCGATAACATCGGAAATTATTTTCAGTCCCATGTTAGCGCACCAAGATTCCGCTTCTTGCTCCTGATTGATTTCGGGGAAACTCCATAAACCGCCCCAAATTCCAACTGGTGGGCGGCGCCACAACAGGAGTTCCCCGGCCATCGTGCTCGCAAGAAGAAACTGGGTATGTTTCAACGGTAACGGCTTGCGCGATTTACGCTCAGGGAACCGCGTTTGGGTCTTATTTTCGAACGCTTTGCATTGCGACTTCAGCGGACATCGGTCGCATTGCGGTTTGCTTCGACTGCAAACCGTTGCACCGAGATCCATAATCGCCTGAGTATAATCCGGAATTCTGCGCGCAGGAGTATGCATTTCGGCAAGCAACCAGAGTTCCTTTTGTACTTTGGCATTCCCCGTGAATCCGCGTACTTCGTGAACACGTGCCAACACCCGTTTTACGTTGCCGTCCAAGATCGGGTGTCTATCGCCGTGTGTGAGGGCAAGAATCGCGCCTGCCGTCGATCGGCCGATACCCGGTAAATCTATTAGTGCGTCAATAATTCTCGGTAAAGTCCCGCCGTGTTGAGAGACGACGAGCCCTGCAGCTTTGTGTAAATTACGACCGCGAGCGTAGTAGCCAAGTCCGGACCACAGGTGAAGTACCTCGTCGATTGCCGCCGCCGCGAGATCCGATACGTTGGGAAATCGTTGTATAAATCGCTCGAAATACGGGATGACGGTTGCGACTTGGGTTTGTTGCAACATAATCTCCGACACCCATACCCGATAGGCGGTCCGGTTGTGTTGCCACGGCAGGTCGGACCTGCCATGTTCGTCAAACCACGGTAGCAGTTGTTCACTTAGGTCGGGCACGCTGGGCCTCTCGCTCGATGTTCTCGGCGGTGTCTCGCACTTCTTTCATGAACGCGCGCTTAAAAATCATCGGCCCGATCACTGGAGGGATCCAGAAGTCGGGTTCTTGTTCCGCTTCTACTGAGATCCGTGTGGTGTCGGCCGATAGTGGCTCGACTCGCCATTTCGCTGTACCGCGACGGAAGTTACTTTCGGCGGGAATAACCGTGGTTGTGATCGTGCCGTCTTCGAATTCCTCAACGTTCTCAACAAAAACCAGATCGAAACAAAATACTAGCACGCAGTGGTTCAACCACATGCGCCGCTTGAGACGGTTTGTGTCGTATCGCTCAACGATTTCGCTGCGTAACACGTCGTCGTTAATTCGGTGTAGGTGGTTGTAATCTGTGACGACAGCGCGCACTGCCTCGAGCGGCGCATCGATCCTGATTTTGAAATTGTAGCGATATGCGGCGCCGACGAATTGAATATCTGCGTGCTCAACGTCGCCGGCGTAAGTCGAGAACGTCAACCCGATCCCGAGAACCGCGATTCCGATCTTGGCTTGCCAGCTGATCGTCTTACCCTCAATGGGATTCTTTTATGCCTCTAAAACTTAAAGATATCTTTAAGCGCCTTGCCGGCGTCCCCGCCGATCGCTTTCTCGAGCTGTTTACTAATTTCTTTTTTGACCGCGTTTTTTCCGATCTTAGCAACGATGTTGCCGATGTCGGGTTTGCACGCGTTGGCACCGAGCTTTCCGCGACACTTAATTGGTACGGTATAGCCGCCTAAGTTGTAATTCCGCTCACCGCGTTGTGCTGTTCCGGAATCGACGGACACTTTGGCGTCGTATTTCATGGTGTTGTTGCGTAAATTCGCGACAGTACCTTTGCCGCTTATCTTGAAGCCAGAGCCATCCATTAGTAGATCGTTATTGGTTCCAACGCCGTTCTTGAATTTGATCGTGCCGCCAAGCGACTGAAACCGTGTTTCGCCCCCTTTTTGAATACTCCCGGGCCGTTTGCTTTCGATCATAACTTCGAGTTGCGCCAGCATGTCGGCCACGTCGATACCACGATAGACCCCGTTGAGGACAGAGAATTTCAATGGCCCGGATAGACGTTTCGTTAATTGCGTGCTGTTTCGGCCGTTTGTTCGGAGTTTTGCATCGACATTTGCGATGCCAGAAAGCGATCGATCACCTGTCGTATCGAATAACAGCGATTCAATGTCCACCCCCGCAAGTTTAGAATTGATTTTCAAATCAGGTGCTTTCTTCTTTGCGTTTAGGGTGATGTTACCGGTGTAATTTCCTTGGTACAGCGCCGCCGACACCGGGTTCATACGAATCACGCCGCCTTTCGCGTTGAGCTTGAGATTTAGGTCGGTCATTTTTGCGCCGGAAATCTGCAGGCTTTTAATTGCGAGTTTACCGTTTATGTTGAGGCCCCTTAGCGTCTTGAGTGGCAGCGTCGTCGCGCCAGCGGCGGCGGCTTCTGGGGTGATTCGTCGGGCCTTACCTTTCGGCGTTGGGGCGAGGTAACTATCGGCGTTGATTCGATCGATCTCGATGTCGAATCGCACGGCAGGGGTTTTGAAATTCGCGACGGAAAGATTTCCGGTGAGCAGGGTTCGGTCGAGATTCATCAACAAGTTCTTCATCGCGAAGCTATCGCTGCTGCCGCTAAAGTTTGTGGTCATGCCAAATTTCGTTAATGTTTTCCGATCGGCCATCGGCGGTAGCTTCTTATTCAGGCTTGCCATTACCTTGCGTAGATTAAACGCGGGAACGTTGAGTTTGCCCGTAAACTTAGGCTCAGTTTTGATGCTCGTCGCGTTGACGTTACCGGTGATATTCATGCCTAGGCCTTTGAGCGACAAACCGTCGACCACCAAGGTTTCTTTGTCCAAATTCGCACGTGTGGTTTTCGCCGTCAAGGTAACGTCGACGGCTTTTTTAGCCGTGGCGCTTTTTACTTTCAAAACCATTCGCAGGGGACTAAATGTTAGGTCCGCCATCGTGCCCTTTATGCCAGCATCAATGTCGACGGCCTTAACTGACTTCGCCAGGTCTTGTTGTCCGACGGCGCTTAATAAAGGCGTTAACTTGTTACCCTTAACGGTGAGTCGCCCGTCTAGCGTGCCCTCGTCGCTGTCCATGTTTTGTCCCTTCATCTTGCCGTCAATTTGTAAGCCGAGACCGGTCGCAGACAATTGCGGTAGGTTCACAATTCCGGAACTTGCATCGGATTCGAAATTTGTCTTCAAGTTGAACGATTTGTTTGGCGACCGAGACAAAGATTTCGATATCTCATGCAGTCCGCTATCGGGACCTTGAAACGTTGCGGCAATCGCAAGGAGCGACGGTAAATCGGGCCCCGAGGCAGCGATTTTGCCAGTCAGAGATGCTTTATCGCCACTTGGTTTCGATGACACATTGCCGGATATGGCATTGCCAAGTAACTTTGCCTCCAATGTCGGCACATTAATTAGTCCGTTTTGCATGTCGGCATCGAATGAGGATTGTAAATCGAAGGTTTTGTCTTTCGCGCCGCCGAGTACTTTGACGAGATTGCTTAACGTGGCCGCTTCCATACCTTGCAGTTGACCGGCGACAGCGAGTAATGAGGGCAGATCCGGACCGCTGGCCGATATGTTGCCTTTCGCCGCGGGTTTTTCAGTGTTTGCCCGTTCGGCACTCAG
>CAWLAW010000323.1:0-4599 GCA_963854885.1 Gammaproteobacteria bacterium
GCCACGGTGGAAGCCTAGTATTTCTAACGCCGGCGTTGCCTCGCTACTAGGGATTTAACTTATACGTAACATTTGCGATCGCGACTTCTTCGTCGGCGGCGTTAGTCACCGAAACGTCGCCGACACAAATCGATCCGCCACGCCGTCGCACGGTCGCGGTTGCCCATAAATCAGATGCTACAACGAGGCGCAAATAATTAATTGAGAAACCGACTGTCGCCCCACGTGAATTAGCATCCACATCATCGTGTGACCAAAACGCGCATGTCGCAGCCGTATCCACCAGCGAACTTATAGCGCCACCATTGACGCGTTCTACACCGAGATGCTCGCCATAAGGCAGCTTTATAACGGCGTGATCGGGTGTCGCAGTGACTAACTCGAAACCAAGATATTGAGAGAATTTTTGCCCTTCAGCGATTTCTTTGACTTGCGTCAACATGCAGACCCCTAATGCCCTAACGCAGGGCAATTTGATTTATGGCGTACTGTTCAAAATGAGAACCTCACGCCGTGTGTTATGTCCAGAATATTCGGCTCTCGCCCGCGGCCTCTCCAAGCCCGTTACTGTACCGATCGGAAACTAGCCCGCGCGGCAAACGAAGACTCTAATGCTAAATCCATCTTTACAGTTTTAAGACGAACAATGATTACAAACGGACAGGGTATTGTTTTTAAGTCGGGCACTTAAGAATCTAGTTTTCGGCCCTGCTTGCTTCCGGAATCGTTCGATTCGATCCGCACTTGCACGAGCACCCACGGTTTGACAACCACCGCCCACAGCACGGCTTGGTCCGCATGCCAATCATGCGCTTGGTCGTCACTCACAGGCTGTACTTCGCCGCTCGTTAACCACTGTTCGAGCTGCAGCTTGTTATCTTTTTCGAATTGGAATGCGACGTCTACCAAATCCAAATTTGCATCGACCGATATCAAGCGGCCACTAGCAAAGTGGCGTTCGAGCTCTCGCCAGCTGACCTCCCCGGTTTCGAGATTGAGCTTTTCGCGCGCTAGATTATCAAGTTGTTGTTGTTCGTCCATCGTCGAAATCTTATAGAATGGATATTTCTTATGTACACATCATTTTCCGGCCGACAGAACGTTGGTCAGTTTACGTTCACCCAAGAGATATTTTTACCGTGGCAATAACGGGCTAATGGTAGCGTCGGATAACGTTCTCCGCGAACGAGCGCATTTGATCGACCGGATCGTCAGTAACTTGGAACGCGAAATGTTTAAGCCCCGCTGCTTCAAGCGCGCGGATACGTTCAATCATATCGTCGGGCTCGGCGACGATAGCTACTGCTTCGGCAAGCTCCGCGTTAAGAAATTCGCGCTCGTCATCGCGCGCGTAGACTAAATGCCCTTCATGCAACGCTAAGTGCCGATTTTCTGTAGGTAGTTTCGCCGCATGATCTCGATAGCGTTTAATTACCGTGGCCAAACTTGGGTCTGAGGGCAGCAATGCATCGCCCCATTCAACTTGAACATGTAAAAAATTCGTGATGAACGGTGCGAGGCTCGTTATCACGCGCTCGCTAGCTGACGTTTCGCCGGGCCGTAAAACCGCCAATGGGAAAATTCCTTTGCTAGGAATGCTATCTGCGTTGCGGCCCGCGGCTGCAGCGGCAGTTGAGATCTGTCGGCGCGCGTCCAACAACGCTTCCGGCGAAGTACCCCAAGTTAAGTGCGCATCGCACTCCGCGCCACAGAACGCTAATGTCTTTGGCCCGAAGGCGGATAAGGTAATCGGGATATGGTGGCTTAAATTGACGAAACCCTGATCGCGGTGCAGTAGCTGCACAGCATGCGTCTCGTCCTCGAACTCATGCTGAGTAATTTCGCCGGCAAGTAATGCTTGAATTACCCGGATCTCGCGTTTCATTTTTCCAAGCGGAACAGGCGCCAAGCCCATGGTCAAACGCGCGGTATTCCCATTACCCACACCCAACTCAACCCGGCCCGGAGCAAGCTCCGCAATAGTCGCAATCGAATGAGCGATAACTGGTGCAATACGCGTGGTCGGGACGGCGACCCCGGTTGCGAGGCGAATGCGTCGCGTTTCGCGCGCTGCGACTGCCATGGTTGCATAAACGTCTGAGTAGATCATTTGTGAATCGAAGAACCATGCTTGGTCGAAACCCAAAGATTCGGCCAACGCAACTAAATCGTAGTCGCCGATCCGTGGTGTGAATGTCACTCCAAATTCCATGAAACCCTCACTGTAGACAATGTGCGCGCATGCAACGACGCATTACGCGACGTTAATTTTCTATTTCGAACTATCGGTCGCCGGGAGCATTTGCCATTTGTCCCGCATCAGACACTTGCTCGTCAAGATTATCTAATTGATTATCAAGCTGGCTACCGAGTTGCGCCAACTCACCATGAATTCGCTCAACCAGCCGCAATTTATCGCTGATTTGGCGTCGAGCAACGTAAATCGCCGCTTTCTGACGTGTGATCTTATTCGCGAATTCTTTCAGGTTCTTATACCGCTCGCGCAGCCGCCGATCTTTTTCGGCGTAGGCTTTTCGCGTTTTGCTGCTTTGTGCAATGAGCGCAGCACGCAATTGCACTTCGGCCATTTCTTTCAAGTTTGTCGCATGAGTCTGCAGCTGTGCTTCGTAACGAGCCCTTTCAGTCGTTTTTACTCGTTCGACATAATGTCTAAACCGAAGCTCAAGTTCGCGGGTAAACTGTCCGATCTCGTCGTCTTGTTGTGGTAAGTACGCCGTCTCATCAAGGTCGTGGCTGGTTTGCGTATCAACCGCTATCTCTCCGATCAGACTGTCCGCGGACGCCGACAATTCGCTGAGCGACTCCTCGGCGTTACCGTTAGCTAGTATTGCCGCTGGGTCGATCCGAGTCGCGCCGTTGCGATCGCCTTGCAAGTCGTCATTCTCGCTATTTATCTGGTCAACAAGATCCGCTAGCTGCTGCCCAGAATAGGTTTCTGTGTACGCGGCTTTCGGCACCGGCGCGACGTCGTCTTCACTAACCGGTCTTGGCCCCGGCGCAACGTCTGCTTCACTAACTAGTTTTGGCACCGCGCTGATCGGCACGCGAAGAATTTCTGCATCGGTCGTCGCGACGATGGTGTGCTCCTTAAGACCCGGGCCATCGAGCGGATGTCGGGCGACGTCCTGTTCTGCGGCAATAGTTGTCGTTGGGGATTGTTCGCTCTCCAACGCGACGGCCCCGGCGATTAAGTAATGAACATGATCGTCTTTGTCGCCAGAGAATTGGAGCGTCTCGCCTACGCTAACATTAAGCACCCGGCTCGATTCGACGAGACTCTGTTGCTGCGTGCTTGAGTAGTCGCGAAACGGCTCGCGTTCGAGGATTCTACTGTTGCCCAATTTCGAGCCCACGGAACGCTTGTGAAGCGCAAATCCTCGATCGATCGTTATTTCTTGTTTGCGTTGTTCGCGCGCTGTTTCGAGCGCTTCTTTTATCCGTTCCATGGTCGCCACCGCCTATGTATGGATATGATACGGGAGTCATTCCCCTTTCGGTAAGAATAATTACCGAAATTCACGAACAGTTTCCTCTGGACCTGCGCAGAGCAACGGACTCGCAGTGCCCGCCGACACTTTTCGGTATTTCCACCGAGCGCAGTCCGGGCGAGGAAATTGACACCAAATTTGAATCGGTCTAAGCCAAAATTCATCGTGCAGCTGATAGAATGTTCCCTGCACGGCGTGGGTCCCCGTTAATACGGTGCCTGATTTTTATTCCATTTAAGTGAGGTCACGACATGATCACCAAAGGCATTAAGGAACTTTGCGCCGAAGCCGAGCAGGAAATTGAAACGCTGACGGTGGAACAAGTCATGTCCGTAAGAGACGATAATGACGTTCAACTCGTGGATATACGCGATATTCGCGAATTGTGGCGGGAAGGCACAATTCCTGGTGCAAGCCACGCGCCACGCGGAATGCTCGAATTTTGGGTCGATCCCGCGAGCCCCTACTTCCGAGAAGATTTTGCATCAGGCAAGAAATTCATTTTCTATTGTGCCGGTGGAATGCGCTCCGCATTAGCAGCACAAGCTGTGCACCGCATGGGCTTGGCTCCTGTTGCCCATATGGCCGGAGGCTACACTGCTTGGGTCGAGGCAAAAGGGCCAACGGAACCCAAAGAAGCGAAATTACCGAAACCGAAATAAGACTCGCGTGAATGTCTCGACTGAAGTCGCCGCCCGTTCGCGGCGCAGCTTCCTGTTCGTCCCGGGTACGGGATTGGAAATGTTCCCAAAGGCCCTCGCGGCTCGACCGGACATAATATGCATCGATTTAGAGGATGCAATTGCGCCACCCGATAAGGCGTCGGCGCGCGCCGCGACCTTGGAGTTATTCAACCACCTGCCGGACAATCCCGGCGATTGCGAACTGCTAGTACGGGTGAATTCGCTTCGCACAGCTGACGGCTTGGCCGATCTGTTGGCTGTCGTCAATTCCGACACGCCACCGCCCGGTCTGATGTTGCCGAAAATCAAATCTCCTGATGAAGTGCGCTTGCTCGACGAAATCCTAGACAGCATCGATGCCGAGATGCGCTTGCAACTCATCATAGAAACGAACGAAGGCTTGGAAG
>CAWLAW010000324.1:0-4593 GCA_963854885.1 Gammaproteobacteria bacterium
TTCTTGGATCGATCCAGAATTTCGCACGCGCTTGCTCGAAGATGCGACCTCAGCAATTGAGGAGATGGGTGTACTAGGGGCACAAGCTTCAGACGTCGTCGCAGTTGAGAACAGTGAATCCGTGCATAACTTGGTTGTTTGCACATTGTGTTCGTGCTATCCGTGGACGTTGTTGGGCATTCCACCGAGTTGGTATAAATCATACGCCTACCGGTCACGCGTGGTGCGCGAACCCCGGGCAGTGTTGCAAGACTTTGGCGTAGAGCTCAACGAAAACGTCGAAGTTCGAGTCTGGGATTCGACCGCCGAAGTACGTTATCTCGTTGTACCCGAACGCCCGACCGGGACAGAAAAAATGAACGAACAAGAACTCGCCGCAATCGTCTCTCGTGACTCGATGATCGGCGCGGCTCGGCTGGAGGCATAAGCGATGGATGGCGTACACGACATGGGTGGCATGCATGGTTTCGGTCCGATTCCTTACGAAGTTAACCAAGAGCCCTTTCATGACGACTGGGAAAGACGTGTGTGGGGATTAATGTTCGCCACGACCCCCCCGGAGGACGGAACCTTGGATGGCGTCCGTCACAATCTCGAAAATATGCCACCGCATTTGTATCTCAGTTATCGATACTACGAGCGTTGGCTGTATCACCTTACGACGACGGTGATTGCGAGCGGCGCGGTAACCCTCGACGAAGTGCTTAGTGGTAAAGCGGCACCAAATTCTTTAACGCGCACGGATGCAGCTGGGCCAGAATCAGTCGCACCCTATTCCGTAACCCAATACCGACGCGAAGTCGACGCCGCACCAAGGTTCTCCGTTGGCGACAAGGTGAGAACAAAAAATTTACACCCTCGAGGGCATACGCGCTTACCGCGCTACGCACGCGATAAAATCGGCGAAGTAATTCTGCATCACGGCGCGCACGTCTTGCCCGACACGAATGCACACCATAAGGGCGAATGTCCAACGCACCTGTATTGCATCAAGTTGTCTGCGCGTGAATTGTGGGGATCGGAAGCAGATCCACGCGACAGTACGTCTCTCGATGTGTGGGAGTGCCATCTTGAACGAGCCTGAACCAGAAACGCCCTTCGGAGAGCCATGGCAAGCGCAGGTGCTGGCGGCTGCGCTGGTCCTGCAAGACAGTGGCGAGGTTACGCCAACGGAATGGTCCGAAGCGCTAGGCGCGGCGATTCGCCGCGCACAAGATCGGGGTGATGCCGATCGAGGCGATACGTACTACTTACACGTCGTCGACGCGCTGGAGACAATACTCGCGGCAAAACAGCTCGTCAGCACCGACGAGCTTGTCCAACGCAAGGCGGACTGGGAGCACGCCTACCGCAACACGCCACACGGCAAACCCGTCTCGCTAAAACCTTAGAGAGAAATTTCGTTTCGCGGCGAGGTAGCTTCTTCAAGTAAAACTTTCGCTGACGATTTTGTATGAGCGCGTAACAAAGTTTCGTTAAAGTAAAACACTACTGAACAGTTAACGACGGAGTACACACAATGGATTACGGGGTAATTTTCCTCTCACACATAGGTTGCCACGAAGAAGTCGCGCTCGCGGAAAAACAAGGTTATTCGCACGCATGGTTCGGTGATTCGCAAATGGTCTGGAGCGACGTGTATCAATGCATGGCATTGTGTGCCAGCAAAACAGACACAATTAAACTCGGCACAAACGTCACGAATCCGAGTACCCGAATCGCACCGATGACAGCGTGTAGCTTTGGCACCTTGAATAAAATCGCACCGGGTCGAATTATCATGGGAATCGGCACCGGCAACACCGCGCGCCGCACACTCGGCATGCCAGCCGCTCGGCTGGCTAATATGCGTAACCATATTGAAACGTGTCGCGGACTTTGGAATCGGGAAACCGTTCCTTATAGTGAAGGTGATCGTGATCGCCAGATCCGATTTTTAAACCCCGACGGCCCGTTTATCAACCTCGACGAAAATATTCCAGTTCATATCGCCGGTAGCGGCCCAAAAACGCTGCAGTTAGCCGGTGAGATCGGCGATGGGGTCATCCTGTTTGGCACAGTCGGTGATGGGTTATTGGAATACGCGCTGGGACATATTCGCAAGGGCGCCGAACGCGCGGGCAAACGATTCGAAGATATGTATATCAACGTCTCGACCGCCGTGCATTTTCAAAAACCTGAGGAGCGACTCGCCGATTTGCAAGCCGTAGTAGGACCACTGGTCGTGTCGGAATGTAATATTTTCGCGCTTTCGGTGAAGGATCCAATGGAACTCCCGGAAGATATTCGCCATCAGATCTTGGCGTTCAAAGACGCCTACCGTACAGAAAATGCGCCGATCGAAACTCGCCATTTAGATCTCTACACTGACTATTGCGCGGAGTTCAAACCCGAACACGAATCCTTAGTGACGGAACAAATGATCAAAGAGACGACGCTCACTGGTACGGTCGAGGAAATTCGTGAACGAATTGCTGCAATGGAGCGCCAAGGCGTTAGCCAGGTGACGATTGCCGGCGGACCAGAGGACATTGAGGCTTTTGCGCGGCAAATACTAACGTAGCAAAACGCGCGGATGAGTCGGCTTGAAATGCTGCGTACCTTTCATCGGTGCGAAAGTCCCGGCAATATTACGCTGCGCGACTTGCTGCGTTATATCCTATCAATTAAACGGCTTCCCCTAAGGCCCGGGCACGTTCTAAGCGGCTCGACTCATCCGCTTTCAGGTAACGCATCGAGAGTAGCAAAAACGTCACCGCCACCACATAGCCACCGAGCCCCACGAGTATCCCAGTTCGCAATGCTTCGCCCGACGTCGTGCCGCCCTGCTCTAAGCTCGTGCTGATGCGGCCAATCGTAAACGGGCCGAGCGCTAGGCCGATGAATGTGACAACCAGAATATATGTGGCCGAGGCGATTCCGCGCATCCGTGGGATGACCAGTTCATTACACAGCGCGATTGCCGAGCCGATCCAAAAAGACGAAAACATTGTGAATAAGAAATTGGCGTAGTAGGCCGTTTTTACGTCCGGCGTTGTGAATAACACCAGCGCCGTCGGTACCGGCGCGATTGCCGCGAACAACCCGCAATAGATTCGCCCGTACGGCGTACGGCTTTTTAACCAATCGGAAATAATCCCCCCGGCAGTCACCCCAAACCATCCCGCAGTAATTGCAGTCAATCCGAGCCACGTTCCAACCGTCGCCATGCTTTCACCGTGTACACGCAGGAAAAAAGGCGCGGCCCAGTAGCTTGCGCCGTAAGTAAAAAACGCGCAGCTAGCGAAGCCTATGAGACCGAACATCATCGATTTAGTCGCAAAGATCATCGCGAACGTCGCCGGATCTCGATATTTCAGTGCCTGCACCCAGGAAAAAAACGCATATAACCCGATACCCAATGCGATCCACTGTTCCGGCGAACCGACCGTCTTTGTTAGTCCAAATGCGGCGCCCGCACAAAGCACGGCGATTACGCTATTTATGAACACCGCGCGCGAGCCGCTCTCTCTCGCTAAAGTGATGATTGTGAACGGCGGGATAACGGCGGCGAGTTCACGCCCGAGCGCACGAAATGGCGCCGGGTGTTTGGGTGGTGGTTTTAGCCCTTCGCTGCGGCCGCGGATCGGTTCTTTAAGCGTCCACGCCCAAAGCGTCATAAGCAACCCTGGAAGTCCAACGGCAAAAAACGCCGCTTGCCAACCAACCAGACCAAAAGGCGCATCTGTTCCTAACGGAAATGCGTTGTTCCAGCGCTCGACGACCTGCCCGCCAATCAACATCCCAACCCCAGCGCCGATATAGACGCCACTCGAATAAACAGCCACGGCGGTTGCCCGCAATCGCACCGGGAAATAATCACCGAGCATCGAAAAAGCCGCAGGACTGGCGCTCGATTCGCCGATGCCAACCCCAATGCGAAACGCCGCTAAAGAATAAAAGCCGCGCGAGGTACCCGACAATGCCGTCATTAGACTCCAAAAAAACAGGCCGATGGCGATCATGTTCTTGCGTACCCACATGTCCGCGAGACGGCCTAAAGGGATGCCGAAGATCGCATAAAACACCGCGAAGGCAGTGCCGAACAAAAACCCCATGTGGGCATCGGTGAGACCTAGATCTGCCTTGATGTCTTCGTTCAGTATCGAGAGGATTTGTCGGTCGATGAAATTAAATACGTAGACTAAAGCCAGGACAAACAATACGTACCAGGAATATGGACCGCCGACCGGTGGTTCACTATCCGCAGATGTCGAATTAGTTTCGTTTGAGTAATCCATCAGACAAATTCTCTTTTAAGATTGCATGCTGCGTAGTTCAAGCTGCGCAGGGTCTACTCAAACGGAATTAACCAGATCAAACGAACAAACCCAGAATTCGTTGCGCACGTCACGAGCGCAATATATTCGGTACTTTGTCGATTGTGAGTCAATTGGGGATGTATAGACACGCGTACCGGGTCACTCAATAACAGGACGCGGATTATCCGAACCGGCTCCAGAATGGCTCGAGGATTTAACGTGGACATCGCGTTGCGGAAACGGGATTTCAATATCCGCGTTGATGAAATGCTGATTAATTCCCATATGTATA
>CAWLAW010000325.1:0-4584 GCA_963854885.1 Gammaproteobacteria bacterium
CGATCATTAATCCAATTTTCATGTTTTATTTCTCTTCGTGATTTTCATTATAGCGACGTGCGAGGGTAATTTTACGCTAAGCAGTAGACTCTAACGAATATCATCGAGTATTTCTCCGAAAAGTTCGACTTGCTCTAAGGATTCAGTTCGCGATGGATAATACTCCCCAGGATTTACCGGGTTGCGCGTACGGATGCATAGTTGGTCAGGGTTTACTTTGTCTTTCATCTCGCCCATTCGATCGATCCATTTTTGTTTGTTGCCTAAGCACAGGAACATGTTTTCGATTGTATCGAGCATCGTACTTCCCTGAACGTCCGGCGAAAGACCCTGGTCCGCATAGAAACTCCATTCCTTGACCCAGCGATGGCCATGCTTTTCTCGGACCTTTGGATCGTCGCTCATCCACCCTTCAAATCCAATGGTTATCTGAAAGTCATTCTTACCGCGTTCGGCCGCACGCTCGCGCATCGATGTAACAGCCGGACCGAGTTCATCGACATGCGGAGGAAACCACGTACACCACCCCTCATAGTTTAAAGCGCGTTCCATGGCTTTGGGTGCGAAGGCGCCAATCCAAATTGGTGGCCGCGGACGCTGAAATGGTTTCGGCGTCATTCTCACGCCTTCATATTTGAAAAACTCACCGTCGTAGTTAAATTCGTCTTGAGTCCAGGCGCCAACGATGCACTCCATCACTTCCTCAAAGCGTTTACCGCGTTGCGCAAATGGCACGCCAAAGCAGCGGAAGTAGTCTTCGTGGTAGCCGACCCCGGCGCCGAATGAAAAACGTCCGCGACTTAAATTGTCCACCGCCGCCAACGCCTCTGCTAAATGCATTGGATCGTGAAATGTCGGTTGAATGACCGTGCACGCGAGCTGCACACGTTTCGTTCGCGCCGCGAGTGCCATTAGCATGGTGACGGTATTCGGCCACCAAGTTTCCGGTCGTTGATGTCTCTCCGGGACCCATAGTCCATCGAAGCCGACCTTTTCTGCGAGTTCTGCTTCAGCAATACAATGCTCCATGGCGTCAGCGACGTCGTCCGGACTCGGAGGAACCGCTTGGTTGTACTCGCCAAAATGAGTATCCGGCATAAACGCAATTTTCACGATGTCGCACTCCTATAAGGATTTCGGGTGATAGGGTAACGCGACCTTCGTAGAGGCTTCCAGCGTTTATTTGCGCGATATCCTCCGGGTCCACGCAATATCATCCTATTGATTGTTCGGGTTTGCGTAGCTTAATTTATGCGTACCTCAGCGCGGCCCTTTTTTGGCGCCAATTGAGGTTTTTGTATACAATAAAGGGTTATAGAATACGCTCTAGATCACCCCGAGGAGATACCCGATGGCCGAAGCATTAAGCGACCGCGACGAACTCGTTTCATCCGGCGCTACGACTAGCGAAAGACCGGCCGCGCCGACGTTGCGTGAGATTATTGCAAAACGCGACGAGCTCACCGAAAGCACCGGGCATTATTACGGCGTTGACGAATTGTCGCTACGCGATGCGGATCCAATTAAGTACGAACGCTTCTACGCCAAAATGCATGCCAGCGTGCTGGCTGCGCGCGAGTCCGCTCGATTTGTCGCAGCAAGTCCAGGTTCCCGTGAAATGGGTGAATCACTATGGGGCTTAGCCACCGCAGAAGGCGACACGCTCGCAGTGTCTCTCGGGTTTCTTTCGCACACCGCGATTCTCCCCGTATCGATTCGCTACATGGCCAACAACGACTATGACGTTAACGACGGCATAGACGACGGCGATGTTTACGCGGTAAGCGATGGCTTAACTGGGGGCGTACCACACCCGGGCGACTTCTATACTTATGTGCCTATCGTCATCGAAGGCGAAGTGGTGAGTTGGGCTGTCGGCATTAACCACTTAATGGAAAACGGCGCGCCCGTCGCCGGTAGTTGGGCGACATTTTCGGTGGACACATTCATGGATGGTCTCGTTTGCCCGCCGATGCGCACCGGCAGAAAACTCAAACAAGAATCGTGGTGGAAAGCGATTTGGGAACGACGTACCCGCGCAGCAACGATGAATATTCTAGACGATAAAATGCGCTTGGCCGGGTGCGCCATGATTCACGAAGCCGTGCATAAACTCATTAAAGAGTTTGGTCTCGACTACTACAAGCGCGCGGTGCGAGAAGTTATCGAAGAAAGTCGCCGCATGATCGTTGACAACATGAAAGCGCTGCTGATTCCGGGCACCTACAACGGTTGTGCATTTCGCCTAGTTAAGTACGAAGGATTGCAAAACGTCTGGTCGCACGCGAACAAGAATACGTTAATCCACGTGCGTGCCAGCGTTGAACCGAATGACACGGGGTTGTTGATAGATACCGAAGGCAGTTCGAAATGGGGTTATCACTCTTACAACGCGACCCCGGGCGGCGCCGATTGTGCCGTGTTTCTCGGCATGATCAATTCGTTCTCGCACAACACGAAAGTGACTGCAGGCATCGAACTCGCGGTGCAGCGCCACTACCCGAAAGGCAGTATCTATAATCCTGACAATGAATACGCGAGCAACGCCAACTTGTGGGCACAAACAGTAGCGCTCAACAGCATTGGCTTTAATGCGGTATCTCGCGCCACTTATTCGCGCGGCTATCTTGAAGAGTCGTTTACCGTGGATGGCAATTGGGGTGCTTTTCAGGGCGCCGGCACTGCCGCCGACGGCACGAATTACGGTTTTACAAACTTCGAATGGTTGGGCGGCACTGGCCGCGGTGCATGGTGTTATCGCGACGGCGAACCGCTAGTTTGGGCCGCTTGGTCTCAAATTGCGACAATCGGCGACGCGGAAGAGTTTGAAAGCACGGTGCCGCCACTTTTCTATTTGGGACGTAAGCTCCTTAAGGGTTATTTCGGCTACGGCAAGTATCGCGGTGGTCCGGGTAACTCGGCGGTTCACTGGTGCGTGGAACCCGGCCAACATATCGCCCTCACCCGACCGAACGGTGGATTGTCCTGTACCCCGTCACTCGCGCTCGGCATGAGTGGCGCCTACCCCGGTCCTGGTTCGTTTATGATTTCTGCGCGCGGCACAAACATGGACGAATTAATCACCGAAGGCGAGACACCACGCGATGCCAGTGAGCTGCTAGAGATGGTCGACAACGGAAAACTCACCGTGGACAACCTCGAAATCTGGAAAACCGACTGCCCTGAGCTAGCGCTAGAAAACAACGATCTATTTGTCGACGCCGCCGGCGCGTCAGGTGGCTGGGGAGACCCACTTGATCGCGAGCCACAATTAGTCATCGACGACCTCAATGCAGGAACGACGCCGAACTACGAATTCGTTCGTGAAATGAACGGCGTAATTGCTAGACAAGATGAGACGGGTACATGGCAATTAGACGCCGACGCCACCACCGCGAAACGACAAGAGTTACTCAAAGCGCGTTTAGATGAATCTCAACATGTAGCGGACTGGTGGCAATCAGAACGTCAGGCGATCACCGACAAAGCGTTTAAGCCGGAAATTAAAGAAATGTACGCGCAAAGCATAAGCTTTGAAAAATTCAATCTGGAGTTTCGCGGATTCTGGCAGCTCGATTCTGGTTACTCCCTGGTCGAGAGCAAAAAAGCATGAGCGAACAACCACCCATTAGTAAGGAGCTGATTGAACAACTCGTCGACGGCACCATCGACGCAGAGAATGCGCAACGATTGTTAAAAATGGATCGCAAAGACAAGGCGCGTTTTTTTAACTATATCGAGGTATTGCAAGGACGCGTGTCTTGGAGCGATCGGATTTTGCTACGACTCGGTGACAAGCTGTATATCGTGATCAACGAGAAAAACGAACGTGTTTCAAAATGCGAATGCGGCCACGAGTTTGGCGATTATCGGAAAAACTGGAAGTTGTCGTGCAAAATTAGAACCCGCAAGACACTGGAAGAAATGAGCCAAGTCTACCACCCTGCACCGGCAGTCCCGGAACCCGGTTGGCAAGAAATTCGCGAGTTCTTTTGCCCGAGTTGTGCGAGTCAGCTTGCCGTGGAAGTTGTTGCCCCAGGCTACCCAATTGTGTTTGAAATGCTGCCGGATTTAGACAAATTTTATGGCGAGTATCTTGACCAACCGCTGGCGGATGCCGCGTCGACTTGGTACGCAGATCAAAGCCACGAAATTACGCGCGACTGGTCGCAAAAACTAGCCTAATTGATCGGTAAGAAGTCGAAAAGCAGAACCATCGCGTCAGTTACTTGATCCCATCGATCGCAACTCACGGTTCAATGTAAATGCACTTTGAACCGTGCGATCTTGTCGGTTGAACGCTGGGTTTAAGTGACGCAATCACATAGGAAGAACAGCATGAGCGAGTTGAGCACGAGCACGCACAGTGATCGCCAATATATTTTGGCACTCGACGCCGGCGGCACGATGACGGATGCAATTTTAGTTAAACCCGACGGCAGCTTTACGGTCGGGAAGTCAATTTCGCGACGCGAAGATGAGCCACTGAGTTATCGCGAATCGACGAGCGACGCAGCGACCCAAATCGGGCTGACAGTCCAACAGGCACATGAAATGTGCGGCGCAGACATCTACTGCGGCACA
>CAWLAW010000326.1:0-4575 GCA_963854885.1 Gammaproteobacteria bacterium
TTCGGTACGTGTCGCGACCAAAATTCGATCCCGGTCCGCCGCATCGAATTCTGGTTGGTTAACGCTCGCGAGAGTTAGTTCGACTTGTTTCGGATCTAGCGTTTTGATCGCGTTGATGTTGCCGTTTATTTCTCGTTCGTGGATGTAGTTCAAGGCAGGCGCCACTCCAGCGAGTCCTATAATGACTGCTACCGCCGGAACCATGATGAACGGATTTTTAAACGCCGACGTGTTGCCTTCTAACTCCGTTAAAAAACTTTCGACACTTTGCGACCGGTCTTCGCGCGCAAATGCCAAGCCTCGCATCAGGCCGCGTAACTGCCGCCGCTTAAGACCTTTTATGGGGTTCGGTACAAGGTTGTTATCGCGAGCACTATTGGCTGGTAATTTATTGAACGGATGTTTTCCTGTCAGCAATTCGTAGGCAACACAAGCTAAGGCGTACAAATCGTCTCTGGGATCAGGTTCTTCGCCTTCAAGCATTTCGGCGCTTGCGTAGGCGGGAGTGAGGGCGCCGAGTTGGCCTGGGTCAAATAAGGTTTTCTCGCCGTCGCCTTGAAGTGGATTTTTGACCGCGCGTGCGATGCCAAAATCCAATACTTTCATTACATCATCTTTGGTCTGAAAACAGTTTCCCGGTTTGAAATCTGAGTGCACGATGCCGTGCGCGTGGGCATATATTAGTGCGGCCCCAAGCCCTTTAATCATTGGCAGCGCTTCGTCGAACGGCAGTCCGCCTTTCGCGCGAACTTGCTTTTTAATTACGGTGTTGAGCGGCTCACCTTCCAATAATTCCATGGTGAGAAACACTGTACCGCCGCGCGTACGATCAAAATCATAAACGGTCGCAATATTCGGGTGAGCGAGTCTTTGCTGACGGCTTGCCTCGCGTTGTAGCGCGATAAATGAGTCCGGATGTTGCTTGAAATCTTCGTTAAGGACTTTTAGTGCAACGTAGGGATTCTTATCGCGCGCCTCGACTTTTATTAAGTCTCGGCCGCGGTAGACCGTACCCATTCCGCCGACCCCTAGGACGTCGTCTAGCTTGAATCTATCTTTGAGAACCGAACCGGGTTGAATTTTTGCTTCTACTTCGCTGGGACCTTTTACATCACCTCTGGCATTTGGGTTCGAGTCATCGGTAGGCCAAGAACTAACGGACGGCATACTGTAGCCGGACAAATCAAAATCGAGAGTGTTATCCGTGTTCGACGTTGCATTGATCGCGTCGCGAGCTTGTTGGGCAATCGTACTACTGTCAGTTTGTCCGGTGAATGCGGTCGCGTCATCAAACGTCGTTGCGCCATCGTTCACGTCGTTGGACGCGGCGTAGCCAGAAACAGTCATCTTAAGTCGCGCGTAAATTGTCGCATCGATCAAATCTTCGCTATAGGCAGAACGCAACTGTTCCATAATCGTCACCGCCATTTGCGGTTGGGTGTCGAGCAGCTTGGATAGATTCTTTGATACGGCATCGAAATCGATGTCGCCGCGAGCCAGCGCTTTGAGGGCAGTCTTAAAATCAGCCACGCGGCATCACACCGGTTGGTAGCTGGCGGTCAGCGACGAAATTCGCCTGGCATAGCCTGATCCGATCGATGCAGTCGATTGTCGACGACGACGTAGCATAAAAATTATCCTCTACGGTTATGGGGGATCGATGACACAAATTGTGACGTTATCGTTCGCGCCACGCTCGAGTGTCAACTCAATTAGTGTATCGACGACCGTGCTTGGATCTCCATCTCGCAGCGCGGCTTCAATTTCTGGATCGGACACATGCTTATCAAGTCCGTCTGAGCACAGCAGAAATCGATCGCCGGGCACGATATCCACGATATCAATATCGAGGAACAGCGACGCCGAGGCGCCAACTGCTCGTGTGACCATGTTCCCGGCGGGATGATCGGCGGCGCTTTCGCGGGAAATTAAACCCCGTTCAAGGTAATGCTGAGCTTGTGTGTGATCCGTTGTTAGCTGACTTAAATCATTATCGCGGAGGCGATAGAGGCGACTATCCCCGGCCCACAGGAACACGCCGTAATTATCGTTGGCGAGTAGCGCGACCACTGTACTCCCTATCGTTTGATTGTTCGCTTCTGCGAGTTCCAGCAAGCGGTTGTTGACCCCAAGAATACTATGTTCGACAAAATCGACGTGCTCGCTCAAGTTTGTCGTCGGTTTTAGCTTGCTTAGCGAATTAACGATCATCTGGCTCGCGAGATCTCCCGCTGAATGCCCCCCCATCCCATCTGCAACCGCCCACAATCTAGCATCGGGCCGATCGAGTCCGGAATCCTCATTGTGTTTGCGAACCTTGCCAACCTCGCTACGCAGCGCAGATTGCCAAGTTGTTGAATCATTGGGCATAGCGGCTTCTCGGACTTAATTTACGCAATGCGCGCCCGAGTCCAGTGGTTTTTTTAACTGCGGAAAGTTGCCGATTGCATTGGTCGTCATAACGCCGCCCTCATTGATTGGCCAGGTACGGTACTTAGTAAATGCAGGGTGTTCAAAACTCAGATTTGAAATGTACAACTTCCTGGGGGTCGTCAGAGAATGAGCGGCCCAGGCTGATCCTTCCGTCGCCGCTAATCGGCATTTCTTCTCGACGTAGAAAAGCCTCATCGTCCTCATGGTGGACGTAAGTTCCATTAGTGCTCTGGTCAATGATGAAGAATTTGCCGCGTCGGTGTTCGATGCGCACGTGATGGCGTGACGCGAGGCTTTCGTTGACCGTAATGTCGGCCGCCTTGCTGCGGCCCATAACGACCTGGGTAATGTCGTTGTCGAGCAGCACGGTGTCACCGCCATAAGTAAGCCGCATCCGAGCCGGATCGGTGAGCGGCGCGGAAATAACTCCAGTCGTCATTCGAGTGACATCTTCTTGTTGCCAAAGAACCTCAAATATATCGACTGTTTCTTTTTTACCCTTAACGGGCGCGCGATCAATGAATCGGGTACCGGCTCGCGTTAGCGGAGACATTTCGTCAATTGCATTCTGGGTGGTGATGATTTGGCCGCCTTTGGCCATCGACGCCATGCGCGCGGCAACGTTAACTGCATCGCCAAATACGTCGCCAGCCTCAAGAATCGCTGGGCCGTAGTGCATTCCGACACGTATGTCCAGGGAGATCGGACCGGCAGCCGTCTGTTCGGTTACGTCGTCCTCTAGAATTTCATGCATTTCACATGCCGCCGCCGCTGCGTCTTCGGCAGTCGGGAAGGTACACATAATCTCGTCGCCGATGGTCTTTATAACGATGCCGTTATAACGTTCAACGACCGAACGGAGCATATCTAGGCAATCGGCGACTTTTGTCCGAGCGGCAGCGTCACCAAGGATTTCATAGAGCCGTGTACTGCCGCTGATGTCAGCGAACAGGATGGCTAAGTTAGTCGTTTTCGGTGCCATCGATAATCAAATTTCCGCAAAAGTTCACTTCGGCGTTATGGCTCGCGGGTCTTATTTTCCATCCCGCTTTGAGCAGGAACATTTCGTATACTACAGTGGCAGTCGCGTAATTGTACATTAACAAAAGCCTATACGTCTTTGAATTGAAATTATTGTTGAATTCGATTAATTACCTTCTTGAGCCGCTGATTTTACGCCTGAGGCAGCCAAATCGACCGCCGCCGAATGACGTACATGACTACAAACGAAGGAGCTGCGAGTTTTGAGAATATTACCAATAGTTAGCGCCGTTTTGATCGGTGTGATGTTAATTATTGTTGGCGCTGGTGGTACTTATTACTACCTCAACAATCAACTGGCAGGCGACCGATCGTTGGCCGATCAAAAATCACCGGATGCGCCAAATAAAGTCGCAATCGGGGTAAAACGGCTAGAGAAGGAGGCGCTATTTCAACTTCTGGCGCTGACGGACGCCCCGCGACGCGATGCGATTCTGGAGTCCGCGGTAAATTTCGATAAATTCGTTAGCCAAGAAATGGCTAATCAAGCGGTTTTGAGCGCCGCACGTGCTAACCAGGTGCATTCTAGCGATGCGGTGGCGGCGTTGATGGAACGGGCGTCTCAGAAAGTCTTGGCGGCGGCATATCTCACTCAAGTAATAAAAAGAAATATGAACGAAAATTTTCCAAATGAACGACAGCGTCATGAATACTACGAGACTAATGCGGCGCTATTCCAGCTGCTTAAGCGTGTTCATATGTGGCAAATATTCATCCCCGCGAATACTGCCATGGCGCCGACGGTTGAGAAAAACGCGGTCCGATTGGCCGCGCAGCTAGCGGCCGGCCTGCAAAAAAGCTCAAAAAGCTTTGCAAAAGTCGCTGTAAAACACTCGAAACATCTAGAAAGCCGCGTAAATGATGGCTATATGGGATTGTTGAAACTCGATGACCTATTGCCAGAGGTCCGCGCTGCGGTCGAAAAATTGGCGGTGGATGCCGTCAGCGCCCCGATTCGGAGTAAATCGGGTTTTCATATCATTAAAAAAGGCGCGGCAGTCGCCGGCAGCCAGTTAGCATTCGCCAGTGTCGAAGAGCAAATCTCGAGCCAAATGAGAAAGGCCGCCGAAAATCGGGTGCGACAGGCCGCAGTGAAGAAGA
>CAWLAW010000327.1:0-4570 GCA_963854885.1 Gammaproteobacteria bacterium
GTTCTTTGGAAAAAAGTAGATTTGTCCAAGCGCCAATCGATTCGAGTGTGAGGCAGGGTTCACCGCGACGCCCTTGCGTGCGGCCGCCAGTGCTTTTGCCAAGGTCGCTTCCGGATCGTCCGCCCAATACTCGTTGTAGGCAGAAATATAGCTCCACGCCAGGCTCGCGTAGGCTCGACCGTACTCTGGGTCGACTGCTATGGCTTGTTTGTATAGTTTACGCGCGGCGATGTTGTCTTCTTTTGTTTGGCGTAACCAAAGCTCGCGTCCACGTAGAACGAGTTCGCAGGCTTGTAGATTCTCCGTGCGGTCGTCCTTGCGTGACCGGCGCCGCTCACTGTCTAGTAGTTTCCCGATTAACGTCGCGACGATTTTCCCGGTCAATTCGTCTTGGACGGCAAACACATCTTCGATGCTTCGATCGTAACGTTCCGCCCATAGATGGTGGCCCGTAGCTGCCTCGACGAGCTGCGCGGTAACCCGAACCCGGTTACCCCCCTTGCGAACGCTTCCTTCGAGGATGTAGCGAACGTTTAGCTCCTCGCCGACGGTTTGTACGTTAACCGCCGTGCCTTTGTAGGTGAACGTCGAATTGCGGGCAATGACAACAAGTTCTTGAAATCGGGATAGCTCAGTAATGATGTCTTCGCTAATGCCGTCTGCGAAATATGGCTCTTCTGTGTCTTCACTCATGTTCGTAAAAGGCAGGACCGCTATCGACGGTCGATTTGGCAACCGGAATTCGGGTGATTTTTTTTCGCCGGACTGGGTATCCTCGGTGGCCGCCTTCGCGTCACCGATCTGGTAGACGCGTATCGGCCGCACAATGTTCTTCACTTCATGCTCGCCGATATATTCAATCGGCTCTTCGATCTTGCCTTCGATGAAGTCGTGCACTTGTCCCGATAGGGTAATGCCACCTGCTGGTGCAAGACTTTCCAGGCGTGCCGCAATATTGACCCCATCGCCGTAAACCGTGCCGTCGCCTTGCTCTATGACGTCACCAAGATTAACCCCAATGCGAAACTGCATACGGCGTTCCACCGGTAACGGTGTATTTAACTCTTCCAGCGATTGCTGGACAGCGATAGCGCAGCGAATCGCTTCAACGACACTATCGAAAACTGCCAGTACGCTGTCTCCAGAGGTGTCGACTACACGTCCTTCGTGCGTTGCGATATGGTCGCGAAATACCGTGCGAGAGGAATTGAGGGTATTGAGCGTTGCTTGTTCATCGGCCCCCATTAGGCGCGAATAGCTCACCACGTCGGCGCTTAAAATTGCGGTTAATCTGCGCTTAGTGTCGGCCATTGCAACGAATTTTCCAGTAACTTACTAATTTCAATAGGGTAAACGCCGGTATCCAATGCCGCTATCGGACCAGTAATGCCGGTGGACCTCGATGCTACGCCTTCAGCATTCGCCATTCAAATGCCACGTTCAGTCCCAATATGGGGTGATATGCCGCAAACTCAAGGGCGCGGTTAGAATGCCGTTTCAGTATGTCTGTAATTGGCTGGATTTACCTACGCTATCTAGCATTCGGTGATAGACCGATCTTGAATACCTATATTTATTTTCGTGACTATCAAAGTTAAATCGTCGTCGCTCGACCTAGCGAGATAGACGGCACTAAGCTATCGTCGTCCGGCATCTAACCACTCGATAACGCGCCGTGGAGCAACAATAATACGAGCAGCGGGAATCACGACGGGCAACGGAACATTCCGGAACCAACCAAGGAGGAGGTTCGAGTGGCTGCACGGGCGCTTCATTTCAACATGAGCGAGGCAGAACTAGAGATGTACACCGCGTTCATCGCGCCAATGACCGCCGATTATCAGGTAGTCGAATCGATGTCCGAAACAAAACAACCGGTTAATTATGCGCGCAATGAAGGGTATAGCCCGGCGGAAAAAGAGAACACCCTAAACGCCTGGTACTGGAAGTCGGTGATAAACGGTGCGGACAACGGCAAGCTCGCGGGAAAGCGGATCGTCGTCAAGGACAACTTCGACATTTTGGTGATGCCAACAACAGTGATGAAGGCCTTGAAGATACCTGGACCCAATCCGTCACTCGAAGAAGTCCTGAGCAACGCGTTACCTATGATAGGTAATACAGCCCCATTTGACGTTACCGGTCATCCTTCAATGAGCCCGCCAGCAGGGATGTCCGACGGTCTACCAGTCGGGATAATGTTGACCGGAAGAATCAGCGAGGACGACGTCGTGCTACGCGCTGGCCACGCGCTTGAACAACTATTAGTCTAGTTGCGAGGCTATCCCCTAGTCCGAGCGTAGAAAATCGCCAAGCGCTCGGTTAAATTCTTCTGGACATTCAAGGTTTGAAACATGTGCCGCGTCGAACTCCACGTATTCGGACCCACTGACGCGTTGATGCATGTCGCGCATTGCGGCGGCCGGCGCGCCAAGGTCGTGAGTGCCGGCAATGAACAAGGTCGGTAGATCGATACTCGATAATCGTTCTAAATAGTCCAGTCGTTTTAGCGCGCCACAACAAGCGAGGTAACCGTCTACTGGGGTCGCTGCAATCATTTCGCGAATAGCGGTCATATCTGTCGCGCGTTCGGCACGCGTTCGGTCAGTAAACCAACGTTCGATAGTGCCATCCAATATTGGCTCCAGTCCGTTAGCGGATACGGTCGCGATGCGATCGTCCCACACTTTTTGCGCGTCGCCCGCTATCTGCGCGACGCAATTCGCCGAGGTAATACTCAGTAATCGATCGGAGTGATCAATGGCGAGCCCGAGTGCTGTCATTCCACCCATCGACAACCCGACGCAATGCGCGCGCTCTATATTTAGTGCATCCATTAATGCAACAACGTCGTTACATAAAATTTCGAAGCTATACGGTCCGGGCGGGACCGCTGTTTTTCCGTGTCCGCGATGATCGTAGCGAACGACCCGAAATTCGGAGTTGAAGTGCTCGGCCTGCGGTTGCCACATCGAGATGTTTGCGCCAAGCGAATTAGAAAAAATGATTGGCGTTGCGCCCTGCGGTCCTTCGTCACAGTAGTGCGTATTTAGTGTCGCAGTTTTCATCATCTTCATGGCTTAGTGCTCCTCGTGATGTAGGTTTTCACACGACGCAATTCTCATGCGGTGTGGTCTAAATTCATCGACAGCTAAGTTACTGTCGCGCCACTCGAATAAAAATTTCCATTCGCATCGGCGTTACATTTTCGGTTATCCGACGTGGAGATTCACCACATCCGCGAGCCGCTCATGGGCTTCTCCCAGTCGCTGACCCAGTATATTGCTGATGTTTTGATGCAACCGCGCGGCGATTCGGGGATAGAAGCGCAACCCTTTACGTGCACCTGCGGCATCAATGCGAACAACTGTCATCGGCTTTGCGGCAATAACGGTCGCGGTTCGTTCCACGTCTTCGCCGGAAAATCCAATTTCTCCGAATACGTCGCCGCCTTTCAAGTTATCGATGTCGAGTTGTAGTTCGCCGCGCTGAAACTGCACTTGCGCTTCGCCTTTGAGCACCACATACATACCGCTAGAGCGACTGCCTTTTTCAATTACAACTTCGCCTTCCTCGAAATCCTGCATCGCGGAAAGCAGGACAACTTTCTTCGTCTCATATTGCGACATTCCCTGAAATAGTGGGCAACGGACGAGCACTTCGCGATCCAACTGCAACGCGACGATGTCCCAAACTGTTGCTAAGCGCAGATGCTTAAGCAAAATTGGCATGACCAGCAAATCGGAAATTAGCGCGTAGAGCATGGTCGCCGCAGCGAGTAAGCCAAATTCGGCGACAATGCTGAAATTTGAAAATGCCAACACGCTGAAGCCAAGCGCTAACGCAATCGAGGTAGAAACAATTGGCACTGCTTCGCCACGTATCGTCGCGCGTACCGCGTCAGCTTCATGTAAGTGGTTGCGGCTCTCGGCGCCGAATCGCGTCATCAAATGAATTGTGTCATCTACCGCGACACCGATGGCTATTGCGGCGACCATCGCCGTGCCGGGATTTAAAGGGACGCCTAAGAATCCCATGAGTCCGAAGTTCATGAGCACCGGGATAATGTTCGGCACCAACGATAAAAGCCCTGCGAGTATTGAGGTATATAAAAAACTAAATAGAACCAGGATCACGGCGAGAATTAAAAACAATGACGAAATTTGGCCGGATATTAACGAGTCGGCTGCGGCATTGATCATTAGATTCTTGCCGGTTAATGCGTAGTCCACATCGGGACCAAGTACGATAGGCACGACCTCTCGAAATTCATCCAACACCCGGTTAAGAGCGATAGAGTCGGTCAAATTGTGCCGCACCATAATCCGCGCACGGGAGTAGTCCTCGGTGACAAACGTTTCAAGGTCTTTGCGCGTGATGCTCGACAAATACAAGTCGACGTCTTCGCTATCCGAGGGCACCCGATAATAATTCGTATCGCCGGCGTGAAACTCCTGGTGCATTAAGGTGATGATGTCGGCGAGAGACTGCGTTTTGTCGAAAATCCCCGTCTTGTCGAGCAGGGCTTGCACGGCGGCGATTTTTGCAATTCCCGACGGTGTCTTAAACA
>CAWLAW010000328.1:0-4558 GCA_963854885.1 Gammaproteobacteria bacterium
TGGGGCCGGGATATTGGTGGGGGTGGGGGTGGTGAAATCCAGCGCTGGCCGCGGGGGATGCGGCGCGGGCGCTAGATTAGAGGATCGGAGCGACTAAACCGGTGACGATTTGGACGCCGAGACATCCGGCCGCAATAATTGAGAAAAAAGCTGTGCTTAAGCTTGCGAAGTGTGTTTCGATGGTGGCGATGACAATGTCTCCTGAATTGAACTGCCCAGCACGTTCAGCGGATGTCGCGTAGGTGCTAGGTCATTAACGTTGGAGGTAGTTTATGCAACGCCCTGCGAATGCGATGTGTCATTTTCCACACTAAGCGTAATAAAGATCGGACTAAAACTGGCTGGTTAGACGAAATGTGCAATCGCGTTCAAAGCGCGACGACCAACGACGAACAGGCAACTATTTGTTTTATAAAAAATATTCAGATATCAACCAAGCGCTTAACCATGGTTTCAAGGCGCACGACATCGGGGATATTCAACCCGCCCCGCGTTCGTTCCAAAATATCATGCCGAACAAGACGCCCGATTTCTTTCGTGATCGCCTCGCGCTGCGTGCTAACCCGGCTGGCGAATTCGGCGTGCGTTGGTGCAGGCTTGATGAGCGATTTGTTGTTAATCACCCCATGACTGCGCGCCAAGCGCAGTAATTCGGCATGAAATCTGTTCGCAACCCCGAGCGTTGAAAGCTCAACCACGCGATCCGTTAACGAGCGAACCATGTACGTCAGTTGGTGCAGTAGCTTCGCGCTTACCGACGGATAATTTGTTGCTATGTCGAGAAAATCCGCAGACTTTATGGTGCCGACGAAAACGTCCGTGAGCGTGTTGACCTCGGCCGAACGCGGTTCACCATCGATCGCCGACAGCTCACCGAAACATTCGCCTGCATTCTGATCTCGAAATTGCACTTCTTTGCCCAGTTTCGAATTGAAGATCACTCGCACTTGGCCACTAATAATAAGGAACACGTCCGTGCGGTTATCTTCTTGCAGGACGATTTTCGAACCGGCACTAAATCGAGACCCCTCGCAGCGAGCCGCGATCGCGGCACGATCTTTGTCATTCAAATCACGAAAAAGGTCGACGGCCAACAATGTTTCGGCGTTAATTTGAGCTTGTACTGGTGCGCTCATTTGCGCGCCCTATCCGAGTATTTCATTCGACTAGTTTATTTTACCTGCGAAGCGGGTACCACCGACGCTCCTGGCCGTGACATAGGCGATACGTCGCGGCTAAGATGGCGCCCAAACCTTTTGCATTTGGAGCGACCGATATGATTCCGAGAACTATATTCGACGACGGGCACGAGGTGTTTCGTGAGACGGTGCGACGCTTTATCGCCAAAGAGGTCGAACCCCATTACACGCAATGGGAGAAAGACGGCGTCGTCAGTCGCGAAGTATGGTTGGCGGCCGGAGAAGCCGGAATATTATGCACCTGGGTTCCCGAGGAATTCGGCGGCGCGGGCGCGGATTTTCTCTATAGCGCGATTGTTGTCGAAGAAATGGGTCGCTCAGGATACGCCGGGGTCGCATTCCATTTGCACTCAGACATTGTCGCTCCGTACATCTTTCATTACGGCACCGACGTGCAGAAGCACAAATGGCTACCGAAACTCGTGTCCGGCGAAGTGATCTCCGCAATTGCCATGAGCGAACCGGCCGCGGGGTCGGATCTCCAAGGCATGAGAACGCACGCGAAACGGGATGGCGACGAATACGTCATCAATGGACAGAAGATCTTTATCTCCAATGGTCAATTGGCCGATTTAGTTATCGTCGCATGCAAAACTGATCCGAGCGCTGCCGGACGCGGAATTAGCCAACTGTTAGTCGAGCGCGACATGCCGGGGTTTGTTCGTGGTCGGAACCTAGAAAAAGTTGGTTACCATGCGCAAGATACATCTGAATTATTTTTCGACGATTGCCGCGTGCCAATTGAAAATTTGCTTGGCGAGGAAGGCAAAGGGTTCCTGCAAATGGTTCAGCAGCTCGCCCAAGAGCGATTGGTTGTCGGATTACGCTCTGCCGCGATACTTGAATCCGCCGTTGAATGGACGGCTAAATACGTGAACGATCGCGAAGCATTCGGTCGGACCTTGGCGAATTTTCAAAACACGCGATTTAAACTCGCGGAAATGAAAACTAAAGCAGTAGTCACTCGGATCTTTATCGACGCCTGTCTCACCCAACATATGACGGTCGGACTCGATGCTAACGACGCCGCAATGGCGAAATTGCATAGTACCGAGGTGATGTGCGAAGTATTAGATGACTGCGTGCAACTGCACGGCGGCTATGGCTACATGTGGGAATTTCCGATCGCTCGCGCCTGGGCCGATAATCGTATGGCACGAATAGCTGGCGGGTCGTCAGAAATTATGAAAGAAATTATAGGCCGTACGATGACGGATTCGAAGTGATAATTTACTTGTTGCTAATTCGGTTCAGCATTGTTGCGTCGCCGTGATAATGGTCGCCGATCGAAATTAGCCGGCGTAGCGCCTAACTTACGGAGAGGTAATCGAAATGGAACAATTGTCTTACCTGGAACGAGTCAAGATCCAAAGCGAAATATTATTACCATTGTACCGTCGCTTACGCGACGAAATTGGCGAACAACGGGCGGCTGAATTACTACGCGCGTCGGTTAAAGAGTATGCGACGAATCTCGGGCAGTCCGTGGCAGACAGCGCACAAGGGAGTTCGCTCGACAAGTTGCGCACATTAATGCCGTCGTTTTCAGCGAACGCACTGCAGATCGAACCCTTGGTGGATAACGAGACCGAATTCACCTTGAACGTGCGCGGATGCAAATACGCAGAACATTTTAAGTCACTTGGTGAGACCGATTTCGGTGCCATGTTAACTTGCGAAGTTGATCCGCCGCTTACTGAAGCGATTGGTTCTGATTTAACCCTGGACCGCACGGAAACCATCATGAGCGGTGGTAAGCAGTGCGATTTTAAGTGGAAGCTAACGAATAAGTAACGTTTTGTAATGACGTTGAGCGTGTTGATCGCTGGATTCCCACATTTTAAATGGTCCTAGCCCGAACGACGATGGCGGATAGGGAATTGCCGCGCTCGGTGAATTGACGAGGCTGCGCAACGTGTTCCGTCGCCAAATGTATCCGGCTGTGCTGCGGTCGAGGCAACAGCAACAGCCCAAGTTAACGGAGAAAAAAATGAAACTACACGATTGCCAAATGGCCCCGAATCCGCGTCGTGCGAGGACATTTCTGGCCGAGAAAGGTCTCGATGTTGAGAAAGTCGAGCACAGCGTTCTGGGCGGAGAAACCTGCGGTGAGGCGTACTTGAAAATCAACCCTTGGGGGACGGTACCTGCACTCGAGCTCGACGATGGATCGCTCGTACGCGAAGCACCGGCGATATTCCGCTACATCGAAGGAAGTCACCCGTCACCTAATTTGCTCGGCGACAATCCTCGCGAAGCAGCGGAAATTGAAGCGTGGGAGCGGTATGCGGAAATGCAGGGCATTGGCGCGATTGGCGAATATTTTCGAAACCAAACCGAGGCGTTGGCGGGACGTGGGTTGCCCGGGCCGTCCAAGCTCGATTTAATTCCGGCACTCGTTGAGCGCGGCAAGACCCGTACTGGATGGTTCTACGAACAGGTTAACGAGCAACTCGGTAAAACTGAATACCTTGGCTCTAATCGTTACAGCATCGCGGATATCACCGCCCAATGTGCAATCGACTTTGCCACTGCGGTGTCTTTAGGGATCCCCGATCACTGCACGAACGTTGTACGCTGGCATAAGACAGTTAGTGCTCGACCGACAGCCGCGGCGTAAATTTTATCTTTGAATTTACCGATTGAAACCGCGCCCATTTAGGACGCGGTTTTTTTTCGCTTTTTGTCTGAAGGTTACCGGAGCGAGCGTCGCGATTCGGACTCAATCAATCATACTATTCAGGCGTTCCCGTCTTGTCCTTCCGCATAGCACGACAAAAATTCGCCATTGGCGCACGTGATCCCATCACGCAGCGATCGTTTCGGCCGTTTTCCAGCGACGTAACTCAGGTATAACGTGCTCACCAAACGACCTTATCGAACGTTCGGTAACTTCCCACGGCGTTCCAGAAAAACGCATGCACAACAGCGCATCATAATCGCCGACAACGTCGCGGCGAGCGCGGATTTTTTCGAGGATTTGTTCCGGCGTACCCCAGGTTTGTGCCGCTAAATAATCATCTGCCATTTTTTCCTGACCCGCATCCGCGAGGAATTTGGCGGTTTCTCCGTACTCCGCATAGCCTTCCGTATTTGCGAAATGCTCACCCAGTAGCTCGTAATGCTGCATCAAACTCACGAGGTAGCCGCGGATGTGACGGTTGGCGGTTTCCGCCGCGCGATCAGCGTTTGGATCGCAAACACAAAAATCGACGAAAAACGGTATGGGCGGTGCGACGTTGTGCTTATCTACAAAGTGTTTGGTGTAGAGATCGACTTCGTGTTTATGCACCTCTAGCGGTTTGTAGGCGAACTGCATCATCTTCAAGCCATTGTTCGCCGCTTCGATAACTGAGTCT
>CAWLAW010000329.1:0-4555 GCA_963854885.1 Gammaproteobacteria bacterium
CAGGCCCAGAAATGTTCGCCGCCCTCAGCAACGATGTTCAATCCGCTGCCTACTTCGAATACGACCTGTCCGTTACGCAGGACGACGTCTTTCGAGTGTTGTGATATTCGCGCCGCACGAATTTCATTGCGGTTCAATTCCGTCGCCTCACCATCAACTTTACCTTGCGAATTCAAGACCGCGCCGTATACCTCGCAGGCCGTCTGTTCGGTCACGGAATAATCGTCGAGATCTTTGTCGATGTCTGCAAAAGAACGCCTCATAGGATCGCCAAAGCCGCCGCCACCGGTCCAGCGCACGGCGTAGACGTCGTCTGCACGTTGCTGAAAATTTTCTTCACGGAGCTGTAACGTTACTGCGTCTCCTTGGACTTGATCCGCGTCGTCTGGCATTTGTGCACTAGCCATGCGTTGCTGGATGTCACTATTGCGGATAAACGTATAAGCGTTCGTTGTAGCAGGATAACCACCCATTAATCCGGAAGATGTTGGGGTCGCATTGCCGGATGACAACGTGTCCTGCGTGATGACCTCTGTATTGTGTGGAATGAAGCAGCTTTCAGCCGACAGGCCACCGCGATATTGTCCGGCGCCGCCGGAATCAGGCAGTTCTTTGCGATATAAAAACAGCACAGGAAAACTTTGTTCAGTATGTTCAATATTCGGCAATTGGCATATCGGCGTACGCGCTTGGCCGCCGGTGTTGATTCCATCTGCCATCGAAAATGCGCCAATCGCACCGCCGATCGGATCGATCAATAAATAACCGTACTTCTCCCCCCATTGGTCCGTGCCGCGGAACAACGTCGCCGGCCATTGACTCGTACCGCCAATGCACATGATATCTTTGCGCATGGTTTTATCCGGATAGATCATCTTCGACAAAACGTTGTAGGCCGGATACAGAGATATCTCCATTGATTGGATCGGTGCGGTCGAGACCGAAGCAGGGAAATGTGCACAGTTAAACGTGCCGGGAGTCGGATCGAATTCGATGTGGCGTAGTGCTCCGCCACAGGCGAAATATTGATCCCAACAAAGTAGTTCGTTAACCGCAACCATAATGGAACCGCGCCACCCCGAATATGTCGCGTTCATCGCGCCATCTTGATCGGCCGTTCCGTCGTTTGTGAAAATTAATTTATTGCCTTCTTTACGCAACCCAAGCATCACTCGATGAGTCCGCCTGTCACCTGGCCGGCACGCTTCAACATAAGTTCGATCCTGCCAGTAACCGTCCGGAAGTCGCGCCATTTTATCGAGATAGGATTTTTCGGAATTGTCGATAACGCGTTTCATCACGCCTTTTACCGTTGCTGCGCCGTAGCGTTTAATAAGGTCTAAAACGCGCTCGCGCGCCGTCGTGTTTCCAGCCATTTGTGCGCGAAAATCAAGTGCGACGAGATCAGGCTTACGCGAAGAACGTAAATAAACCGCTTCGATGTCTCTGCGAATCTCGTAATTTTCGATAATTTTTAGCGGCGGAAGTAATATCCCTTCCTCGTAAACGGATTCGGCCGACGGACAGAAACTTCCGGGGGTAATGCCGCCTATATCGTATTGATGCAGGCAGTTCGTTACCCAGCAGAACAACTCGCCTTCCCAAAATACCGGGCATAAAAGCATAACGTCTTGTTGATGCGCCGCGCCAACCCATGGATCGTTAGCGATAAACATATCGCCTTCGTTAATTCCGGGGTTGTCGCTTCGAAACTCCAAGGTCCATTTAACCTGCGTATCCGTTACACCCGACATGTATTGCATATAGGGTCCAAAATAGACGAATTCAGCATCTTCGGTGAGAATCGAGGGGTTGAGGTCGAGCGCATACATCGCAACCGGCGAGCCCGATATCCGTTGAATTGTCGCGCCGTGCTCCTCGTTAATTTGCCAGAGATTGTGTCGCACGACTTCGTAAGTGACAGGATCGATCTCCGAGTCCCAATTTTTATGCAAACTTAACTTTGGGGATATGTTGAGAACTTTCGGGGGCACGTAAGGCTGGTCCACACCATTAAAATCCACCTCAGTCATTTCGCTAATTCTTGGCATGATGACGTTCCTTATATTCGATTATCGTGCGAGGTTGGTTAATCAGCATTTGGATCAATGACGAAGTTGCCGAGTGCATCGACCTCAATCGATTGGTTTGGATGAATGACCATCGAGGTGGTTGCCGTTTCAATGACACAGGGTCCGCTGAGGGTGTTTCCGGGGTGTAGTTTGTACCCATCGTAGATTGGCGTGGTCGATAACTGCTTTAATTCTGCCCAGTAGATCTCGCGCATGCCGCTTTGCGCATCAGAATCAATCGTGTCGTTGAGTTCAGACGCTTCAACGAGTTTCGGTTTTTGCGATTGTGCGCTGGCGCGACATCTAAACGTGACGATTTCGAGTCGTGCACCGGGTAATGCAGCACCACGACCATAAAGACGTTCGTAACGTTCGACAAATCGCGCGCGCAATCCATCCATGTCACTTTCCGACAACGTTGGATCGACGAGATCGACTTCGACTTCGTTAATCTGCCCGCGATGCCGCATATCGACAGATAACGCGAACTGATGACGTTGCGAATCGACGCCGTCGGTGATGAGTTCCTGTCTGCCGCGCTCGGCTATCTCCTCGAGGACCGCATTGACTTGGTCTAACTCGAACGGCGACGACATGATGTTAACTTGCTCGTTAACGTGAAGGATATCTGCGGATGCAGCGCCAAATGCGCACCAAACGGCAGCCGTATCGCCCTGCGGCACAATAACTTTTTGCACGCCTAATTCACGTGCTGCAACCCCCATGTGCACCGGCCCGGCCCCGCCGAAGGCAAAAACCACGAATTCGCGTGGATCGAGGCCTTTCTGCACCGTAACCTTGCGAATTAAATCGGCCATCTGGAACTCGGCAATTTGCGCAACACCGCTGGCCAGCTCAAGAAGGTCCATACCGAGCTCGTCTGCGATTCCCTGTAGTGCGCGCGCGGACGCGTCGCGGTCGAGTTGCATTGTGCCGCCGGCAAAATTTTCAGGGTCTAAGTAGCCTAAAACTAGATCGGCGTCGGTTGTTGTCGGCACCGTGCCACCGCGACCGTAGCAAACCGGACCGGGATCGGCGCCGGCGCTTTCGGGTCCGACGCGTAGAGACTTTGTCGTTTTATCAATCCAGACTTTGCTACCGCCACCCGTGCCCAACGTTTGCACATCGACCTTGGGTAAAAAGTATTCATATTGATGAACGATACTTCGATATGAGACGACGGGCCGACCTTCGTAAATCACCCCAACATCGAATGACGTACCACCAAGATCGGTTGTAATCACATTCGGAAAACCCATCAACTCGCCGAGATACATCGATCCTGTGACTCCGCTTACTGGGCCGGAATCTAAGGTTAAAAGCGGTGCCTCGCGCGCCTTCTTAACCGATATCGTGCCGCCTGCGCATTGCGTGATCTGAAGCGGGGGCTTATAGCCCATTTCTTTGAGTTGCTCATCGAGACGCGTGACATAGCCGACTGTCGTCGGTCCAATGTAACCGTTCAAGGCCACCGCAGTAGTTCGTTCATATTCACCCCATTTGGGCGCTAACTCCGTCGAGCAAGTAATGTAGAGATCGGGTGCTAGTTCTTGTGCGATTTCTTTAACTCGACGCTCGTGCGTTGGATCGAGAAAGCTCCAAAGAAAACAAATGGCCAACGCCTCGCATCCAGCATCACGTAACTCCACGATTGCCGCGCGGGCCTCATCCTCATTGAGTTTCACTACGACGTTCCCGAAACAATCGACGCGTTCGGAAATTCCTCGGATTAAACGCTTAGGAATAATTGGATCGGGTTTGCTGCTTTCCGGAATGTGGACGATAAGCTTAATGTCTTGACCACTTAATCCACGTGATCCGCGCATTATGTGGATAACATCGTTGTGTCCCTTAGTGGTCAGCAATCCGACTTTCGCGCCACGTCGTTGAATAACAGCGTTTGTACCGACCGTTGTGCCGTGCGCAAGCACCTCGATCGAATTCAGAAGTTCAGGCAGTTCCAAGCCAATTTTCGACGCCGCTCGCGAGACGGCCTCAAGAACGCCATCGGCAAAATTACTCGGCGTCGATGGCGCTTTGGCTATCGTGAGGCTGCCGCTATCGTCGATAAGCACGCAATCGGTAAATGTGCCGCCGATATCGAGGCCACAGAGAAATGAAGGCATAAGACGAAGGTCCTGTGTACTTGATGTCGTTGCCGAGATAAGCGGTCGACATCGCTAGTTTCGCATCTGGCGATATTTGAACGATCGTTCAAATTTATACGATCGTTAATTTCAATTCAAGTATGATTACGGCGCTATGGCGAATCCCCAGATCGAGCTCACCACCCAAGAACGAATTCTAAATGCCTCAGAAAGCTTGTTTGCAGAATTTGGCTTTGATGGCGTTTCCTTACGCAAGATAACCCAAACGGCAGGGGTCGAATTGGCGCTAGCGAATTATCATTTTGGCCCCAAGACCAGTCTTTTCTTGGCGGTCGTGCAACGGCGCGCGGACGAACTCAACGACGCCCGTAAGGT
>CAWLAW010000330.1:0-4554 GCA_963854885.1 Gammaproteobacteria bacterium
TTGGTGGAGGGTAGCAGAACGAATCGGCGTCTAACAGCGCGCCAGTGTGGTGTGAATTATCCCGAAAACGCTCATTCGAGAGTCACACATGCTGCGTCCCTATCGATGTCGATCTGAATGATCGAAAGCCTGTCGACGATTTCGACGAAACTGAATTAACAATTTAAAACTTCTAACTTGAGATGTCGCGATCAAGTTCCGTCGGTGAACTCGAGGCAGGATTTAGTAAAGCCCGCTCAAACCGCTCGGATCGTGCCCACATAGAATTTTTCCGTATACCTCCGCGGTGGTGGTGAGATTGAGTACGGCATGCAGGCTGGAGGTTGAGAAATCGCGCCACACGCGCTCGAACGAACGTCCACGCGCCATATCTGAACTGCCGTTAACTTGTTGACAGATAGCCATCGATTCCCGCAATAGCTGCGTCCCGTAAGCGACGTCGTGTCGAATGCGAGCGCGGACTAACAGGGATAGTTCTTTGGATGTTTTCGCCGCATCGTCGAGATCTCGGGCTGCACGATGAATGTGCAATTCGGCCGAATCTATTTTGGTAGCGGCTTCGGCAATCGCCAGTTGGGTCGAGACTAATGCGGACTGATCGGTCGCAAATGTGTAAGCCACTGGTCGATCAACGACATGATCCAAGGTATGTGCCAACGCTGCTTTTGCCATTCCAATCAACGGACCGACGATACAAGCACTCGCAAATCCGGCAAGCGGCGTGCGGTACAGTGCTTCTTCCGAATGCTCGTTTGGGATGTGTCCCGCAATCGCTCCGTCGGCGGCGAAAAACGACAAAATGCGATGATGTGGCACGAAAAGATCCGTAGCACGTAAGGTATTACTCGCCGTTCCCCGCATTCCTGTCGGGTCCCAGGTCAGGTCGATTTCAACATCGCTAAGCGGGATCAAGAGCAAACTAGTGCCGTCGGCGCCGCCGCTGCGCGGCGCACCAACTGTGGCCCAAGTGGCGTGTGTGGCGCCTGACGCATAGGCCCACAGTGCGTCGACCTTTATCCCGCCCGGCACTTCCCGAACTTTCGCACTCGGCGCCAATATTCCACACACGCGTGCATTCTTATCCGCGCCGAATACTTCATCGCGCGCTTCGTCGGAATACAGCCCCGCGAAAAACGCGCAAGCCCCGTACAACGCCGTAACCCAGCCCGCCGAGGAGCAATGTTTAGCCAATTCTTCGGTCACGACCATTTGAGTTAGGACGTCGACTTCGAGTCCGTCATAACGTCGTGGTTGCCACAGGCGGAACAGTTGGCGATTTATTAACTCCTCGACCACCTCATCGGCGAGTTGCAAGTTCTGATCGGCGTAGTCGGCATACTCGGACAGCAACGGACCGACGGCGCGCGCCTGTTCTAGCAACGATTCACATTGCGCGGAAATCCCACGCGGCTGGCCGCCTGGCTGGTCAGTGGTTCCGTTGTTAACTGCATGAGCCATTGTGTCGGCGCTCCAATAAATCTAGGTTGTGTAGGGCTGGATAGCCTAGCACTGAGTGAATAAAGGGGAAATAGCAGGCCGCATGCCGCATTAGCACATCGGAGGTTGTCGCAAAGTCAATATCTGACCCGTAACGACTACGCCTAGAAATTGACGACCAAGGTGGTTAAATTAGCTTGAGCCGATTGTTTCATCGATCGGTGGAATGTCGATTTTTTATTAAATTGAGCGAATATGATTTGCGAGGGCCGGAGATCGCTCGTCTGCGATAATTCCGGCACATCGCTAGAATACGGAATCGCATGGTATGGCTGATCCAATAACAGATTTAGAACTCACAATTCTCGGCTGGGTGACGAGCGACTTTGCGTCGTTGAAGACCATCGATGAAAACGTTAGTACAGAAGTTGGCCGCCGTATCTCTCACGAGGAGATCCACGCGACGTTGTTAAAACTATCTACGCGGGGTTTGGTCGATGCCTACTTATACGACGATGCAGAGACGAAATACGAGCAATCCCGCGTCAGTACAGATGAATCAATCGAGAATTATTGGTGGCTCGCAAGTATCGAAGGGCAGCACGTTTTAGAAATGGAGCCCGAAAGTCCGTGATTTATTGCGCGCCGCAACGGCCAAACGAACTGAGTTTGTTCGACACTACCGGCCGTCGGTGAATTCATCGACGGTGCTAGCTCGATTTCACCATTGCAAGAGATTAACCAACGATTAACGACGACAAAATAAAACATGATATCCAATTGCCCGATCCCAAGGCGCGGCGCAAGGCAGTCGTATTTGTAATCGTAGTCACGATTATTGGCGTGCTTCTCACTTACGCGATTGGAAAAAATCCAACTATTATTGAGTCGCAGATCGAAGATGGGATCCGAGCGATTGCGGATAAGCCGTTTGATACAGCGCTGGCTATCTCAGTATTCCTAGCACCGATTGTGACGATCTCGATTTATCTATTTTTCATCGGGATCAAGATTGCAAATGCGCAACGTTTTCCAATTCCGGGTACGACGGTCATACGTGATACAAAATTACTTGCGGGGTCTGCGGCAATTAGGCATGCAAGAATCATCCAATTATTGACCCTGGTCGTGATCGTCCTAACGCCCATGCTTGACCCGAACCTATAGACAATTGTGCAAGATTATTCGAGGTAATCGTGAAGTGGATTCGATGCTTAAGCGCGGGAAAACTAAATGCGAGATGATCGCATGGTCGAGTTGATGACGACGCACATAGACGGAGAATGCCATTGTGGCGCGGTCACTTTCGTCATTGATCTCGCCCAGCCGATCGAGCAGATAAATCGGTGCAATTGTTCAATATGTTCGAAAAAAGGCGCGGTCATGGTCAGCGTGCCAATGAGTGCGGTAACAATATCGCGCGGCGCTGACAAATTATCTCTGTATGAGTGGAATACAAACAGCGCGAAGCACTATTTCTGTCGTGTGTGTGGGATCTATACGCATCACCAACGCCGCTCCCGACCGGATCACTACGCGGTAAATGTCGCCTGTTTCAACGACAAGTCACCTATCCTAGGTCTACCAGTTGGGGTGCTTGATGGCGCGTCGAACTCGTCGGTCGATGGGTCGCAATAATAGATGTAATTTGACGCGCCGCACGATCACGAAAGAACGCTCAAGTGACTTCGAGCTATCAATTTGGCGGCATAGAAATTCTGGTATTTTCGAGTAATGAGAGGTTGCTCTATCGTGCACGAAGCGATTAAGTCGCAACGCGGATCGCGATGCGCAACTAAAACACGTCAGGAGATGATCTAGTGAATTTCGAACCCCGTTTTGCCGACTTTGAAGCGCGCGCACGAACGAGTCTCAGTGATCAAACGTTCATGAGTAAATTAATCGGCGCGCGAGCCCTGGTGATCGAACCCGGTTACGTCGAGATTGCAGCTCCGGTTCGCAGCGACTTGTTACAGCCACACGGCAATGTGCACGGCGTTGTTGCAACTGCGCTTGCAGACGCTGCGGCCGGTTATGCCGCGCAAACATTAGTCGCCGAGGGTTACGATATCGTCACTGTCGAAAATAAAATTAATTACTTAGCGCCAGGGATCGGCACATCAATTCGGGCGTGTGGAAAGGTGCTTCGACCGGGACGTACCTTATTCGTCTGCGCTGTCGACATTTACGCCGACGAGGATGATCAAAGCACGTTATTTGCGCACATGGTCGCAACAATGATGGCGGTGACTGTTACAGGACAAGCCGCAAACTCGGCGAGAATTTAAGCCGCCCGAGCCGCTTTCTCTAGATGAGCGATGATCTCATCGCTAGTTAGTAAGTCAGCGTATTTCTGGCCCATGTCAAACAGGTTTGCATCGTGGGGTCCAATCGCGCGATCACCGACGCAATCGGTCGCGACAATCGTTCTAAAGTTATAGCTCATAGAATCAACCACCGAGGCGCGAACGCAACCTGATGTTGTTGCCCCGGTAACGATCACGGTATCGGCTCCTTTACTAGTTAGCCAGGTTGAAAACCCGGTACCGAAAAACGCCGAGGGCTGAGTTTTGCGCACAATCATCTCACCCTGTATTGGCGCCAAGTCGTCAACGATCTGACCCATTGGAGTGTCTTCGTTGAATGTCTGAAGACTCTCAAGCTTTAAGCAGAATGCGCCGGCGTCTGATCCGTCTGCGGCATAGACGATCCGAGTGAACGCAATAGGTAGACCCTGTTCACGGGCCGTTTTGAGCAGAATTTTCGTTCGCGCCACGGCTGCTAAAATGTTGCCGCCGCCGTATTGATCCGGATCGCAAAAACCGACCACGAAATCGACAATCAAGAGTGCGGGTCGCTGCCCGAATCCAGAACTCTGGCCAAACCCTTGCTTGGCGTAAACATCAAGTTCGCTCATTTCAAATCTCCTAGCGGAACGCAAATTGCTCGCACCGCAACGGTACCTGGTACGGAAGAACCCTGTCAATCTGAGTTGCGGCAATCCACGCTTCAACGGCGTCTTGTCGATGCGTTCGCATTTAAGAAACAATGTTTTAACAATGAGTAAGAAATATCGGACCTACGTCCCAAAGTGCACCATTGCGATGCGTAGAATTA
>CAWLAW010000331.1:0-4552 GCA_963854885.1 Gammaproteobacteria bacterium
TCCCCAGCTAAGGAGTCAACTAGGCGCGACACTGGGCCGGCATTTTCTTCCATGAAAACGCGTGCGTGTTGAGGGCTTAATGCGGGATTTAGCATGGTGCCGCTATTGAATACGATGTCGGTCACGGCTTCTCCTAAATACTGGCGCACCACCGTCGGATCACCCCAGGCAACCGGGGAAGAAACGCCGGCTGGCGGCGGCGGGGAGTAACTGCCAATTTGTTTGAACATCCGACCGGTATATAACTCTGGCGGCCAGGTAGAAAAGGCGACGATCCCACCGGGCTTCAGCACACGCAGCATCTCTCTGATGGTAATGTCTGGGCGCGGGCCGAACATATGTCCGAATTGGCTAACCACGAAGTCAAACTCAGCGTCTTCAAACGGCAGATCTTCCACATCGCCTTCGAGAAACTCGACGGTCACGTTAGCTAGCGCCGCGTTTTCAGCCGCTCGAGTTAGCAGTGCGGGTGTTAGATCAAGTCCTGTAACTTTCGCGCCGACTCGCGCGGCGGTGACCCCTACAACTCCGGTACCGCAGCCTACGTCGAGCACTCGGCTGTTGCCCCCGATACCGGCGAACTTCACCAACGCCGGCGCGACTGCCCCTGTTGTCGTCTCGAACGGTGCAAATGTTGACCAGCCCTCGCGAGCCGCTTCTTTCATTTTTTTTATCGGGTCCATTAGTTTTTCTCCAAAACATCCTAATTACGTGTTGCGGTTAGCCGAAAAGCGACGCTCGAATTGCACATCGGGGGTCGTCTAAGCGCCGGGCGGGGCTGCGAGGCATGAGTCCTGCCTATCCGAACTATCGCCCGCGCATTAATGATTACATTAGCTCTGGCGACTATTGAAAATTGCCCCGCCTTTTTACGCTCAACGAAACGACGCACAGGCGCCATTCGCCAGTAAGTTACCGAAATTTATTTCTCGTTTTTGCTCTTATTTCGCGCCTATTGTCTAAACATTTTGCAACAATCTAGAGGGTTAACGCTGGGGCATAAGCGGCTTAACTTTTTCTCCCTGTAACGGCACTAAACTCACCGTTCTTGGGCGATTTGAGCGAGCTCCCTGGAGAGGCTGGCTCGCTTGTCTTATCTTTGCTCCGCCAGGCCACGTAATTGTCTCAAAAAATTGTGCGATATCTTTGCTAAATAGTAAAAAATATTTATGTTTCCACACTTATGTGGCCGTTTAATAGTGCGATGAGCCGAGTTAATGTCGACTAGGGCTTCGATCGATTCTCCATCGTTCGTATTTACGCAGAAATGCGGCGGGAACCGACCTCGCTCTTGCGTGTCGTTAAACGTCGTCGGGTTTTCGATGCATCTGGGTAGTAGAGAGACTCAGTGATTTACGCACCCCTATAATCGACTGCAATCTTGTTGTGTGACATCAAACCATCCCGCGAGCTGGCCGACACTATCGGACATCATCAGTCGGATCCGGCCACCGAGCGCAGTCACGCTGTTTGGATCATTCTTTACGCAAAACTGTGGCGCAATACGGTACATCCAACCGGCCGAATTTTGACTCGTCATACGGGGAACTTGCCCACCAAACTTTAAGTTGACAACGAGCATGTTGTACCCGAAATCGACGCTTGCGGAATCATTGTATAAAGGGATCCCGTCAAAATTTTGGCCGAAGGTTCGAGAGGCTCTTGGGATGGCATTTAAATGTTTAGCCAACGCGGTCAAAGACTGATGAAGTCGATAATTGGGCGGCGCTTGTGCATACCCCGGAGAGATTTGGTTTACGGGCTGGCCATACGTCGGGACGAGCGGCACATAGGGGTTCGGCCCCTGTGGCGGCAGCGGCGGAGCAATGGCTCCGTAAGATGGAGTAACTGCGTTCGTACGAACAAAGTGCAAAGTGCACGCCTGGATAGCGTGAGCACTGATGATGTTAAGCCTACCCGGCACATAACGGATCGCATACTGCGTCGGGGCCACAGGTTGATCGGCAATGCCTTGCAAGACGCCGAGTAAGATCTGCTGCCCGACAGAACCCGACTGGTTCGACGCACCTTGGTTCGGATCATAAACGGCGCCGCAGCTTAACCTTCCACCGTTGCCGTACACCGAACCATTAAAGGCCAATACGCCAGATGCTAAACACGAGTCTCCGGTAACTTTTACCGCCGAAAGCTGTTGGCCTTGCTGGTCAATGCGAACTACCAGGGGATAACTCTGACCGTTCGGACACTGGTATTGGCTCGTCCACACGCCACTCAGCAATCCATTCCCGATTGAAAACGCGACCTCCGTTGCACCGCAAAGTCCGACGAAGACAATTGCTACCATCGCTCTATATCTCATCATCGGTGGATTCTCGTACGGTTTTGGTCGGTTAATTTGGGCATCCGGGTTCCGGATGATAATCGCGAGAGGCACCAGTGCGCCAGCGAGAAATTGTAGAGGGCCCGCTTCACCCTAAACCTAGCACAAACAAAACCCGCGCGAAGGCGGGTATAAGGTGACGGTTGATCAATGACTAAATTAGTCGAGACCTCACCAACAGGGTAAACAACCTAGGGTTTAATGCAGTACGCCACGCCGCCCCGCGCTCACTAAGGTCACTAACGCCGGGAGAAACAAAAATATACCGGCGGGAAGAGGTAAAGCAAACTCGGGGGGAAAAGGGCCCGTACCCAATGGGGCGCCGGTAATTGCCCCACATGACGCCGTGCATATAATCGCCGCCACCAATATATTTTTTATCACGATCTTCTTATCCACTGTCATAAAACATCGTCGCTAGAGTCGAATTAGCGCAACTTCTTTTACGATCCAAAAGGAGCCGCGGATACGCACAGCGTTGGATCAGCGATGAAAATCAGAACGGGCATTTACTCTGCCGTTATGGCTCGGGCGCTTTCAGTCTGCGTGATTTTCATGCGACCCGAGGGACTGTAACCGGGTTAGCTACTTCGCGTAATTACCCGTCAAGTAAGTCGGTAGTAATACCGTTTCGTAAGCTGTTCGCGGGTGTACGATTGCGATCGACGCCGAGCTCAACGGCCGGATAGTCAATACCAAATCAAACGTTTACGGATGACCGTGATGAATAAAGTAATCGTTCGAACAATTTTCCTGCGTATTCTCGTCGCTGGCCCTACTGTTTCTAAGGTTTAAAAATAGAAAACTTGATTGAATTGTCCGGTCAACGACTATCTGTAGGTTTCAGCCCAGTGTATTTACCGCCGAAGGATAATCATTCATTCCTAGTTCTGCACGGAATGCCGCACTCGGTTTCACTATCATCGAGTCGACGCTAATGCCGATGGCATTCGCGGCCCGGTCGAGCATACTGAAGTTTGCCGCGATCAACGACGCGGTAACCACAGCAGGTGAACCAATCCGTTTGTGCAGTACTTGACGCGTAGTATCGAGTTCCGCTGCGTCGGAACCCGCCAAGGCGCCAGCAAAGGCAACCAATTCGCGACCGTGATCAACGCCACTGTCGATGCTCGGGTCAATGGCCCCGGCAAGCTTGTATTCGATGTTTGCAACTTTACCGCTCTCACGGAGCAGGTAGGAGTGCCAGGTAGTTCAGTAAAAGCACTTGTTATGCTCTGAAACCTTCGTCGCGACAATTTCGATTTGCGCCCGAGATAACGCATGTATACCGGTGGCCGTGAGATCCATTAGCTGTGCCGCGGGGAAATACTGGTTTGTCACGAGAGCGATTAAGCGATGTGCTTCTTCCGGCACCAAACTTAAGGTTCGAATAATGTTACCCGCCGGGTTTTTGCCATAAAGCGACTCCGCCAACGCTCCACCTTCAGGGGCGGACGGCACAGAGGCGGTGAAAAACCCTTCATCAACGGCCTCGCTCGGACGCTCGAACGTCGGCTTGTTCGAATCGTTTGTCTCGCCAAGCGGTCTCGGCGCAAGTCCGATTCCACGGGCGAAAACATCGAGGTTTACGAGACGGGAAACGACCCCAACAATCTCCACATAAGCGCCTTCGGTAACGCCTTCTGCTTGAACCTGGCGGCAATACTCTCGGTCGATAGTCGTGCCGTCGAGCGCAACATCTCTAGCGAGTTGCAGCGCGGCGTCGGGCAATTTAGCAGTGTCGCCATCTCGTTTATCACTGACAGCTTCCTGTAATCCTGCGGCGCTGCGCGCTTCACGGGCCGTGGCTGCAATAGCCGCGCGTTGCGCGGCACTGCCCCAGGTCCCGCATTGCGTGAACGATGCGAGCTCACTCGTATGTAAGGCTTCAATTTCCGCTGCGACCGGATAGTCAGCGCCTGTATAAAGTCCCATAAAAAGGGCTCCTCGAATAGATTTAACTTTGTTGCTGGCGTACGGCCCTAATTGGCGAAATATGGGATCCCAATCGTGCCACTACCCACTACTTCCGTGCCTTTCGCGAGAGACGTTCTGCGGGTCATTGGAATTAACTTGCCCGATTGGCGGATTTTGCCGACTTTCATGATCGTCGTTGTAACCGTTTGTGCATGCGGTCGCGCCAGTAACTTATGAAACCAGGCTTTAACGTGTGGGAATTTGTCCCATTCCTCATCTGACAGCACCGCGCCC
>CAWLAW010000332.1:0-4546 GCA_963854885.1 Gammaproteobacteria bacterium
GCGCTGCACAAGCCTCGCGACATTGTCACATTCGTGCGCGAGATATCTTCGTTGTTATTCAACGTCGGGCCTTACTTATTACGCGCCCTACTCCCTTGGCATAATCCGCGCTGCGAGGAAGATCCGAAATGGATGCGTGACTGGTGCGACGGCCATGCGAAGCTTCCAGCCGGCGAGCTAATACCGTTGATAGATACCACAAGCGCAGACATGCCGGTGCCATTTCAAACCTGATCGGCGCTCGGCGCAGTACAACGACAGTCCGTAAACTTTAGAGGAAAGCCCCAATGGAACGCCTTCAGCGCATTATGCTCGGTAATGGACTGCTAGTTATATTGGTATCAATGTTATCTGGCTTTATGTTGATGTTTAACCTACTCGGCGGGCTCGAAGTCTGGCCAGGCAAAATCATTCCACTGCCGACTTACGGCACCACTGATGGGTGGGTTAGAGCACATACTGGCGGCGCCCTAAATGGCGTCCTAGTCGTCATCGTTGCACTCGCCTTGCCGAAACTTAACTTAACGCCTTTTATGCAAAAATTTTCTGCCTGGGGCTTCATTTACATTGCATGGTCGTTCACGGTGTTTTACTGGCTCGGCAACGCATCGAGCAATCGTGCACTGTCGATGGGTGCGAGCCCACTCGGAGAACCGGACTTGATTGGATTGATCGGATTTATACCGGGATTGCCGAGCGTATTTCTAGTAGTTTTCCTACTCGCTGTCGCTGCTAAAGGCGTGTTTTCTTCGTCCGGGGACTGATTCACGATCGCTCCGAATAGAAAAATTACGCAAATTTCGCGAGAATATTTTAGCGACGCACAACCCATCGAGGGAACCGTTGAATGGGCTCTAAAAATATTCATGAGGGCGGCTGCTTGTGCGGCCATATTCGCTATCGAACGGTGGGCAGCCCAAATATCGCCGGCGTGTGCCACTGCAGGTATTGCCAAATTCGCGGCGGCAGTGCGTTTGGTGTCTTAGTTTATTTCGATGAGGACAAGGTGTCGGTTACATCCGGGAATTTAAGCGACTACTCGTTTATTAGTGAGAGTGAATTTTCTTGGGACAATAAATTTTGTCCGAAATGCGGCACAACCGTATTCATGCGCTTGGAAGTATTTGAGAATCAGGTTGGAATTGCAGGTGGGACATTCGATCCACCAACATTTTGGTACGATTTAAGCGGTGAAGTATTTACCCGTTCGAAAGCACATTTTGTCGGTGATATCGAAGCGCGAGATCACAGCGAAACGTTTTTTTGCTATGCGCCGAAAACTCAAGACGAGCCCAGACTAACGGGCGGCTGATTTTTTGCACGGTGGCTGGAAATTCTGTTCAAGCGCTGAGATCCATGTCGTCTTGTCCATGAATAGACGGCGTCCAATCGATTTCTTATAACGTACTCCGTGTACTCGCTGCATCCTTAAACACAACTTCTCGGACAACATCGCTGGCCTTTCGATGAAATTCGACGGCACTCAGTTCGAAGTCCTCGGTCGGCCGAGGCGTATGGGTAAAGTGTTGGAACTCATCGCGACCACGAATAAGCGCTGCGCTATCCCAAGGTACGACGGTTTGCCGCGAATCGGTTGGCATATAATGAAACGACAAACCGATGCGGCGTTCGTTCGTCGTATTGGGCCCCGACGCATGCGCGAGACACACATTGTGCAGTGACACCTGCCCCGGATCGAGCGGCATAGGAACGGCGAGCGCCTCGTCAACTGATGCGGCAACTCGCTGACCGCGAGTCAACATATTGTCCTCATGATACTCATCGCGATGCGCGAGCAATTCGCCGCGATGGCTTCCTGGCAAAACGCGCATGCACCCTGAGGCAACGCTTGCCGGCGACAGCGCTACCCAGACAGTAACTAACTGCTTTGTCGTCAATCCCCAATAACGAGCGTCCTGATGCCACGACACAAACGATTTACTTCCCGCTTCTTTAACCCAAAACAACGCGTTCCAACAAAGTATATTTCCGCCGATTAGATCCTCGACGAGGTCGACGATTCTGTGGTCGCGCATCATGTCATCGACCCATTTAAATAGTAGGTGACATTTGCTCCGCGTAGCCCCGCTCACAGGCCCACCGTGTTTACGTTCATAATCTTCCAAAAGCGCCCGATATTCGGCTACTTCGTCAAGCGAGAACATCTCGATTGGTGACACGTAACCCGCGTCACGAAAATGAGCAATTTGTTTTTCGTTGAGTGCCAGCGCCATGGTTAAGCCTTATCAACTCGCTTGATTGAGGGATAATTATAGCTGCGGCTGGGGATCCGCTTGCAAGCGTTATCAACCACTGCGTTGAAAACGCCATTCGGCCGTTGGTATCAATGGTCTTGAGGCGAATCATGTCGTTCAAATAATTGGACGTACGCACGAGATTGAGCTTTCGATGTCATTGTCGGGTGGCACATTCACTTCCAGGGCCTTAGGATCGGGCACGCATTTAATTCTTACTTGAGTAGCACGATCCGCGAATTTCCAAACTGTAATCCAATGAAAGATGAATTGAACAAATACAAGCGTGCACGTCTGGTCGAAGTTGCAAGCGAGTTATTTTACGAACGTGGGTTTGTCGGAACGACGCTAGACGCCGTCGCCGATAAATTGGAGGTTAATAAGCCGTTTATTTATCAATTTTTCGCCAGTAAACATGAGATCCTCGCCGCAGTTGTTGAACAAGAAATTAAGCGCACGACTGACCTAATTGATCTCGCCTACCAACGCGAAACCGGCGCACCCGCACGATTACGCAGTTTCGTCAGCTCTTGGGTACGCGAGAACATTGAATTTCGCATGATCGCAATGATCTTTTGGCAAGAGCAACATCATTTCTCTCCCGACACCCAGGAAGAGAATCGGATTTTGCAAAAGAGTTTTAATCTGCGCTTAACCGATCTGATCGATAGTGGCGTCAAGAGCGGTGACTTCAATGTTGATAACCCGCGTCTCGCAGCATTCGCGTTGATCGGTCTTGCGCAGTGGATTCCTCGATGGTATCGACCTGACGGTGAGTTTGAGGTTGACGAAATTGCCGCTTATTTCTCCGAGCAGGCGCTTAGGATTGTCGGTTACAAGGCGAACGCGTAACAGACACAATCGTCCGGAGACGTGCTCCGGTCAATCTCAGCTGACTGATTGTCATTAATATAGCGCTATTAATACTTTAAAAATCAATTAGTTAAAATAATTCTCTGCTTAGGTTGTTGATGCGCCTCCTGGCTTCAATTGGAAGAAATCGTAATCGTCGATCGGATTGACTGGCAATGCGCCTATGCAATAATACCGGCCAGTAATAATTACTACTAATAGGTATGGAGTGGCAAATGGCTGAATTCGACAAACTGATCAAGGGCGGCATGGTTATTGACGGCTCTCGCACGCCGCGCTACCGCGGTGATATTGCGATCAAAGACGGCGTTATCGCAGAAATTGGCTACATCGATGCAAAACGCGCCGACGAAGTACTCGATGCCGAAGGGCTCGTCGTCGCACCAGGGTTTGTCGATCTGCATACCCATTATGACGCGCAACTATTTTGGGATCCCTACTGCACGATTTCCGGATGGCACGGTATTACGACTGTGGTTATCGGCAATTGCGGATTCGGCTTTGCACCAGTCGCACCGGAATCGCGTGAACGCGCAATGCTCACTATGACCCGCGTTGAAGCGATCCCCTTAGCTTCGATGAAAGAAGGCATGCCATGGGATTGGGAAACGTTCCCAGAATTTCTCGATAGCGTCGACAATACGCCGAAGGCCATGAATATCGTTCCTTACGTGCCAATCAGCCCGTTAATGATTTCTGTCATGGGTCTTGAAGATGCGAAAGCTGGTCGCCTACCCACTGATGAAGAACACGCGGAGATGTGCCGCGTTCTTGGTGAGTCGATGGATGCCGGCGGCTGCGGATGGTCGATGCAACGCCTCCCACCTTCCGGTCCAGGCGCTGCGCAGCTCGATTACGACGGTACCGCAATGCCGACCGATGTGATGCACAACGAAACCGCCTTGGAGTTTGCAAAAGTACTTCGCGATCGCAATGCCGGGCATATGCAATGCACAATGGTTTCAGGCGATCCAAAAGCAGACCAAGAGCACCTGGCTGAACTCGCTGAAGTGAGCGGCCGACCGATGATCTTCAACGTCGTGCAAGCACAAGACGGATTACCGCATATCCATCGCAAGGTTCTAGCCTGGTTAGAGCGCTGCCGCGAGAAAGGTATTCGTGTGTACGGGCAAGGGGTAACAACCGACGCTGGATTCACGTTTACATTTGAAGACTGGAACTTATTCGACGAAATGCCGGCCTGGCGCGAAGCAACCCTAGGAACTAAGGAAGAACGTCTGGCGAAACTAGCGGATCCAGAGCGCCGTAAGGTACTCCGACAACAAATTCCAGCATTCGTCGTCGGACCATTTAGTGAGATCGTTATCACCGGGCCTGCGACACCTGAGACGCAACAGTGGCTCGACCACACGGTCGGCTTGGTTGCGGAAAAAACCGGCAAACACGTCGTTGACGCA
>CAWLAW010000333.1:0-4536 GCA_963854885.1 Gammaproteobacteria bacterium
AGGTCTCCTCATCCAAAATCGTAAAATGCAAGTTAAATCTTCTGAGCATCTCGACCAACCACTGATGAACGAGGCTATCGGGCACCACGATCAAGACGCGTTCTGCGCGCCCGCTGAGTAATTGCTGGTGGAGAATTAAGCCTGCTTCAATGGTTTTACCCAAACCAACTTCATCCGCCAGTAGCACCCTCGGCCGATAACGGTCTGACACTTGTTTGGCAATGTAAAATTGATGTGGCAGCAACTGAACGCGCGGCCCCATCAACCCGTATGCCGGGGAATTCGCATGTCGATGCTGTTGCTCAAGCGTTTCCGTACGCAGTAGGAAACTCGTGTTTTTGTCGATCTGACCGGCGAATAGACGATCGAGGGGCCGGCTAAACTGGACAAAGCTGTCGAGATCGAGTTCAGGTATAACGCCGTTCGCACCGTCCGGTTCGCTGCCAATATAAATCAGGCAACCCTTAACTTCATGACGCTCTGCGATCTCTAAGACCAAGCCGTCGTCGTTTTTTATCGTTTCTCCAACCTCATACATCACACGGCTCAGCGGGGCGTTATCGCTCGCATAGACGCGACGCTCGCCGGCCGCGGGGAAACTTAAGGTCACCCTTCGATCGGCGTACTCGACGACGATCCCTAAACCGAGTTCGGACTCGGTATTGCTAACCCATCTTTGACCGGCGATGAAGTCCAAGTCTGCCAAAATTGCCTTCCTTTAGCCCTAACCAGGGCTAGGAAAATACGAACGAAAACCACGTTGCGCTAAACAAACGCGCGCGCAAGTATAAACAGATGCGCTAAGGAAGAAACTAGTCACGTCGCAGTTCGTATATTTACCCGCCTCCGGAAAAGAATATCGGCGCGAATAGAACGAGCTCGGGTGTCTGGATCGTGCACTGGCAGCAATTTTTGGGCGCCGCAAGCGCAACCCGTTTGTGTGTCGTTCAAATGCTCGAATCTATTGCGAATAGTGCGGCTCGAGAACCCGCAATACGACCAAATACCGCACCATTGGTCAACCCGGACCCGCCGGGATAATTAAAGTAGAAAATTCCCCCGACAATTTCGCCGGCCGCGTACAGTCCGTCAATCGGCACAAGGTCTGTGCCGATAACTTGACCCTCGGTATTGATGCGCAGCCCACCGAACGTGAACGTGATCCCGCACGTTACCGCGTAAGCCTCGAATGGCGGGGTGTCGAGACGGTTCGCCCAATTACTCTTGTTTACGCTTAACCCAATAGTCGCGCGTCCGTCCAAACTATTCGGATCGAACGGAGTTTCGTCATCGACAGCCTGATTAAATTGGGTGACGGTTGTAACAAATTGCGCCGCATCTACATCGTCGAGTTTAGTGCTTAAGGCCTCGAGACTGTCGGCGGCGACTTTCGTGACTTGCTTAATGCGATATTCGTCGCGCAGCAAATGTGCGGTTTTTTGATCAAATACCTGCCACGCAAACTGACCCGGCTGGGCGAGAACTTCACGACCATACTTGGCATAAGTGTAGTTGCGGAAATCTGCTCCTTCGTCGACAAAGCGCTCACCTTTGGCATTTACCATAATCCCGAACGGATAAGAGTGCTTCTGAAAGCCGTCACCGACCGCTAAATCACCAAATTCTGGCGCGTTGCGTTCCCAAGCGACGGCGTGGCAGCCGGACCAATTGCCACGGGTCGCGGCGCCGATCTCGGTTGCCATACGGATCCCGTCACCGGTGTTAAATGACGTGCCGCGAACTTTCGCGGTCTCCCATCCCGCTCCTAAGTATTGCGACCGCCATTGGGGATTAGCCTGAAAGCCGCCGCACGCCAACACCACGGCGCCTGCGCTAATAACCCGACGTTTACCGCCAATGCGTGCAACTAACGCACTGACTCCCGAGTCATCGCGCTCAAGGGCAATGACGTCCGCTTGGTAGAATATTTCGACCCGTGATTTTGCGAGCGCGCTGTACAGCGCTGCTATCAATCCCAGCCCCCCGCCAACCGCCTCGACGACGAGCCCTCCCCAAAATTTGAATACGCCGTCGCGCTTAAATGCTTGCCGGCCGTAGATCGGCGCAAAGCGTACGCCTTTGTGGCGCATCCAATTCAGCGTAGAAAAACTATTCCTGACTAATGTATCGGCGAGATTAGGATCGCATTGATAATCCGTTACGCGAGCGAGGTCGTCGAGAAATTGCGCTTCGGGGTAGCGACCAAAATCTGTCGTCGCCTTTTCTTGCGCGGTGAGGTCTGGCACTAATTGTTCAATGTCTTGCGTGCCGTTATAGGCGACACGCATTGCGCCTGCAGTGAAAGCCGTGTTGCCGCCACGCAATGACTCCGGCGCGCGCTCCAGCATGATCACGCTTGCGCCATTCTCGCGAGCCGACAGGGCTGCGCAGCACGCCGCGTTACCCGCGCCGACGACGACCACATCTGCGCTCAGCTTACTCATACGAAAACGTTGATTGCCGCGCGTTGGCGATTCTCTTTCATTAACAAACCGGAACTAACCAAATTATTGTGGGACCGGCGCAAGCGCTTGTAATACATTCCAGTCTGGTTCGAGCCCCCCGGCCTGGTCGTCACTCATTTTTTCATTCGGATTGATCGGATACAAGCAGATTTCCGACGCCCCAGCGTCAATGTGGCGCTGGATGAGCGCTTTTATTTTTTCGACCTCGCCCCATGCAAATAACGCGTCAATGAGCCTATCGCTACCGCCGTTTTCAAAATCTGCGTCGTTAAACCCCGCGCGTCTCCATGTCCGATGGTAAGCGGGTAAGGGCAAATAGAACGCGAGTGCATTGCGGGCGTGCGTGCGCGCGGCAATCGGGTCTGTTTCCAAACATGGGCGGACAACGACGCAGAGCTTTTTGTCTGGACCAACAATGTCACGCGCCCAAGCGGTATGTTCGGGCGGCTGGTTCAGGCACAACGCGCCGTCCGCATGTTTCGCAACGATCTCAAGTAATTTCGGACCGTGCGCAGCGCAGATAATTGGCGCGGGTTTTTCCGGAGATGGACTATCCGGAGTCGTTTGATGGATGCCTTGTAAATAATCTCCAAGTGCTTTGGTCGGGGCAAGAAATTTGTGGCCGCGGGGTTCAATTAGCGACGGGTGGGATACGCCTAAGCCAAGGATGAAACGCCCGCCTGACAATTCTGCGAGGGTCTGTCGAATTTGCGCCGCCGAAACGTAGTCTCTGACGTAAATATTTGCGATACCGATGCCTATATTCAAACGGGTCGTGCGCGCGATTAAGTACCCGGCAAGTCCGATCGGATCGCGGCCGAATAATTCCGGTAACCACAGAGTGTCAAAACCCAGTTTTTCTAGCCGGAGTGCGAATTTTTCGAGCTCAGCCGCGTCCATGCTTTCTGTAAATTGTATGGTTGAATAGGTGGTCATGGTCCGAAACTCCCCGATACCGGCGGCTAATGTTGACTGGGGAGAATAAACGAATTTGCGCGGCGTGAAACCGCTTACGCAAAACGAGTTCCACGCGGAACGATCGAAAACAGCCAATCCCCGCTTTCGGCCTCATCGCGAGGCCCGCTTGCCGAGCACAATCTAGGCCATTGCGACGCCTTGAGGTTTGCGCGGATCGACAACCCGGTTGAGCCACACTCGATGCTCCGCGACAATACTGTATTCGCAGGCAGCCTGAGAGGATCGTGAAATGCTAATAAACGGAAAGTGGGAAGGCGATTGGCAACAACGTTCTCGGTCCGATGAGGCGGGTCGGTTCATCCGAGAGTCGTCCAGTATTCGACATTGGATCACCGCCGACGGTAGTGCTGGACCAAGCGGAAATGCCGGATTTACAGCTGAATCCGGGCGTTATCATTTATACATCGCCTTAAACTGCCCGTGGGCCTGTCGTGCGTTAATTTATCGCAAGTTAAAGAAACTCGACGATGTGATTTCGCTATCGATTACCGCACCTGAATTTACCGACCAAGGATACGGATTCCGAGCTCACGAGGGATCGATCACGGATCCGTTGCACGACGTGCGCTACGTTCATCAACTGTACACTTTGGCCGATGCTAATTTTACCGGTCGCCCGACCGTACCCGTGCTGTGGGACAAAGCGACCGATACGATGGTTAACAACGAATCGAGCGATATCATTCGCATGTTCAACACGGCGTTCGACGAGTTCGGCGATCCTGATTTGGATTTCTATCCGAGCGAACTTCGTGGTGAAATTGACGCGCTGAATGATCGTGTCTACGAGAGCTTAAACAACGGCGTCTACAGGGCCGGCCTCGCCGGCTCGCAAGCAGCACACGAGCAAGCGGTGCGCGATGTTTTTGAATGCCTCGACGAACTCGAAACACGCTTAGAGAATCAACCATTTTTACTGGGTGAAAAAATTACCGAAACCGATTGGCGGGTGTTTGTCACCTTGATTCGATTCGATATCGCCTATTACGGGTTATTTAAGTGCAACTTAAAGCGCCTCACTGACTACCAACATTTGCCGCATTACCTGAAGCGCCTTTACGACGTGCCGGGGGTCGCCGAGACGGTAAACTTC
>CAWLAW010000334.1:0-4526 GCA_963854885.1 Gammaproteobacteria bacterium
ATTTAACGCGTTATCTTGCGGGTCCGTATTGCACGCTTGTGCTCGGTGGCCTAGGTGCGGAAGTTATCAAGATAGAGCCGCCAAAGACCGGTGATTTGTATCGCGACCGAGCACCTTACGCGGGTCCCGAGGGCATCTCGGCAGAACGACAGACACCGGAAGATTTGGGTTTAGGACTGATTCATCGCTCACGCAACAAAAAAGGGATCACGTTGAATTTACGTGATCCCGAAGGCATCAAAATATTTCACACGATGTGTAAGAACGTCGACGTGGTGGTGGAGAACTATTCGCCCGGCGTCATGGAAAAAATGGGCTGCGATTACGAGACGCTCAAAGCGATCAATCCAAAGTTAATTTTGTGTTCCATATCAGGCTTCGGCCAGGAGGGGCCGTTGCGTGATTGGCGTGCATACGATCCGGTTGCTCAGGCGATGAGTGGGATCATGTCGATCACAGGATTTAAAGATAAACCGCCGGTGCGCTGCGGCGCAGCTATTGCAGATACAGTCGCGCCATTAGTTGCGGCAATGGGTATTCTCGCGGCGTTGTTACGACGCGGTTTGACTGGCACGGGTGAATGGGTAGACGTGGCGATGCTCGACGTGCTGACATTTCTATTACCGGAGCTCGTCGAATATTTTCAGGGTGGAATGATTGACTTTCCGATGGAGAATCGACATCCCGCGGGCGTACCGTTTAATACGTTCGAGGCGCGCGATGGTTATATTTGTATCGCGACCGTTACCGATAGTGATTGGCACGCGTTGTTAACCGCAATGGAGCGCGAGGACTTGCGAGATGATCCGCGCTTTAAAAATGTCACGCAGCGGCGCCTACATGTCGATATTATCGAGAAATTTGTGGCTGATTGGGTGGCAGGGCGTCAACGAGACGATGTTGTTCAAACGTTGCAAGAACATACCGTTGTGTGCGGGCCGGTATTAACGATGGACGAAATGCTCAACAGCGCGCATCTTGCCGCGCGCGGCATGTTGGTCGGTTTGGATATGCCGAGCGGAAAACGGGTGCCGGACGTTCGTGGTTTCGGATTACCCATTCGGTTTACCGAACAACCACTCGAATTCGATCGCCCGGCGCCATTACTTGGCGAACACAACGCAGAAATTTACCAACAACTAGCGGGCTTTGATCAAGGCGATTTAGATCGTCTTGGTGAGCGTGGAATTGTTTGATGTTACGCGCAGAGCATAGCTTGAGGAGCACCCGATGACTGAAATATGCGAACAGCCCGTTGTTGACGCCAGTGCATGGCGCGGTAGCGATTTAGCCCATGAGTCGCGCTGGGAGTTTGTCTTGGACTCCGCCGAACGCGATGAACTGGTTGCAGCCCTCGTTGAGATTAAACGACAAGGCATCGCTCTTGCCGGGGTCTGCGCAGCCAATTTTCGTCTCGCTAAACTAGAGAAAACACTTGATGCGGTTGCTGCTGAGTTGCGTGACGGCCGCGGCTTCGCATTAGTGCGGAATTTTCCGGTAGAAGATTTCACCTTCGATGAATTGGAGATCATGTATTGGGGCCTATGCAGCCACATCGGGACAGGCGTAACGCAAAATAGCGACTCCGGCTTTATTCACTACGTCACTGACGGCGCGTTGCGCCCGAACCAAGGCACTCGTGGGGTGGGATTGTCAACTGAGACGCCATTACACGTCGACCTTACAGACATCGCGTCACTTTTGTGTGTACGCCAGGCTCCAGACGATCCGGCGAGTCGGATCGCGAGTTCGACGACGTTGTACAACGACATCCTTAAACGTCACCCCGAATTTCTAGCGCGCCTTTTCGACGGTTACGAATGGGACAGAATGGACGAGCATGGCGATGGTGAATCACCAACGTCGAGTTACAAGGTACCGTTGTTTAGTGAGGCCGAGGGGTTGATTTCCTGCCAATACAATCGGCATTGGATGATTTCCGTGATGGCGCGCCGGGGCATCACCGTGAGCGACGAGGATGTCGAGATTTTCGATACTATTGACAAATTTACGCGCGAGAACTGTTTTGAATTTCCATTTCATATGGGAGATATTCAGTTTTGTAATAATTACACAGTCATGCACGGCCGCGCTGCACATGCGATGGTCGGCGAGGAGGAGCGCAAGCGGGTCCTCATGCGGATCTGGCTAGAGGTTGATGACTTTCGTGCATACGACGACGAGGCAATCGTACGTCGTGGCATTGGTTGCCATGGGGCTTTGGGTTGGACCCCAGCCGACATTTTGGCTGGTCGCGACAAACAGCCTCGAGCAAGACGTGACGATGGCGCACTAATTCTAAAATAAGCTTAACCCCGTAAGGCGCGTTTTTCCGTATAAACGAAGCGTCTAAATTCTTGACTGAATGGATGCCAGAAACCCGGCATCCGCTGTGTAAAACACAATCCAGAGATCCCTGCCGAGGGCGCTATCCAAGCGTGTGTTCCTGCCATCCCGCCCCAATGATATTCGCCGGCCGAGGACTGAAAAGGCGGTCCGTCGGCTTCGGTCTTAAGCGCAAATCCCAGTCCGAACACGGTATTCGGCATTTTAAGACCCGGAAGATCGACCGATACACCGGGTGCGAGTTGATTAGACCGCATCAACGTGAGAGTTTCTGGTTTGACATACTGCCGACCGTTCCATGTGCCGTCGGCAATGATCATTTGAATAAACGTCGTGTAGTCGCTTACGCTTGAAACGAGCCCGCCGCCGCCAGATAGGAATGTTGGTCGTTCCGTTCTGCGATCTAGTTTCGTGTCACTTAGATCGAAGCCGGATTTCATCGGGTCGAGTAAATCCGGCGCGTTGTACATGCTAGCCAAACGTTGTTGCTTGTCCTCGGGTACGCAAAAATCGGTGTCGCTCATGCCGAGCGGGCGGATTAGCTTCGCGCTCAAATACTCGTCGAAATGTAATCCAGAAATGACTTCTATGACCCGCGCGCAGAGGTCCGTTGCAAAGCTATAGCGCCAGCTAGTCCCGGGTTGGAATGCCAGCGGCAGCTCGCTTAAACGTTCCGCTAAAGACTTTAGTGTGTAACCAGGGCTCGACACTGGGTTTATATCGGCGGCGTTATAGGCCTGATCAACCGCCGATCGGGGTTCAAGAAACCCGTACGAAAATCCGGCGCTGTGACTCAAAATATGACGAATTGAGATTGGTCGGCGCAGCGGATCTGTTGCGGTTTCGTTACTTGCGTTGGAACGCAACACCCGCATTTGCGAGAACTCGGGCAAATATTCCGCAAGCGGGTCGTCGAGCGCGACATCCCCGGCCTCGCAAAGCATCATCAGAGCGACTGATGTGAGCAACTTGGTGTTCGAATACATCCGAAAGATGCTATCCGCTTCCAGCGGACAGTGATCATGCACCGATCTATACCCGTGTCGGGCAACATGTACCACCTCAGTCCCATCGAGAACGACGGTTGCCACACAACTCAGAATTTGCTCATCGACGTACCATTGCATGCGCTTATCCAACGCGTTGAAGTTCATTTGGGTGTCACGAATCTTGCGCGTCATTGAATAATCCGATGGTTTAGTTACCGATGCGCAGCGCTTAATCTGGCGACTGAAAAAGCGCGTGATGCTGCCGAGCGACCCTCGAGGCGCCCAGTGCGGTGACCTACCGCGATCAGCATTTTCCAGGCGCCCCTTCGCGCACCTCGATGGATGAGTTCCTCCGCACGGGCAGGTCCTACGCGGGACGAACCTTCAAGCGGGGACTAGAAACCGCCAACCCCGTCATCAAGTTGAACGCCGAAACTATTTAATGCCATTGAAACAGTATGGTATTGGCCGACTGTGAACACGACATCCATCATTTGATTATCGTTAAAGCGGCTCGACAAAGTCGCCCACGTAGCATCGCTGATGCAGGCGTCGTGGTGGAGCTCATCCGCGGCGCTCAATAATGCGGATTCGAAAGGCGTCCATTGCGGGGCTTTAGGACCTTCTTTAATTCGTGCGATTTCTTCGTCGCTGAGTCCGACGCTGCGGCCGAAAATGACGTGTTGGCCCCATTCATACTCAGCTTCGCATAACCACCCCACCCGAAGAATGAGTAGCTCTCGATCGCGCGGGTCAAGGGTCGAGGTGTCGCCCATGATGTGATATGCCCACACTGAAAACTTCTCAGCAGCGTCGACGTGTCGACTCATTGTCCCCATCACATTGTAGAACGGCTGCTTGCCCTTAATGGGTTCAAGTAGGGTTCGTTGTCGCTCGTTCCATTGTGCTTCTTCTAAGGGGTGAATGCGTGGCGCAGATAGCTTCATCGGGTACTCCAATATTTAATAATCGCTATTATTGTACGTCGATTAAATCGACACACGATCCGAGATGCTACTCGCCATTGAATCGACACGCGAAGCACCTCTGAGTTGACCGGTAGTCGTGCCGCTTAGTATTGAAAACCTAAGCGCGGATAAGCAAATATTCCGACAGTCGCGTGTGCAAGCGAGACAAGCGAACCGTTCGGGGGTAGGGTGCGCGACGCTGAGATGCTAATCTAAGACGATG
>CAWLAW010000335.1:0-4517 GCA_963854885.1 Gammaproteobacteria bacterium
AGGCCAAGTCGGCGTGTTGGATCCGACTAATCGCGAGGTGGTGATCGAACGTACGATGGCCTTAGACGCCGATGAAATCGATATCGATCAATTGAAATGGATCGTGTTAATGGTGTTATTTAATCGACCTGGGCAAGAACAGGCATTCATCTGGATGGAAGATCTCGTCATGGATGACATGTATGGGTGTGTCCATTAATTTTGCTACCGTCGTAATGACGCGCAGCGCTAATTTAATTCAGCACTAGGTAATCGAACTGCTATGGCCCGCAACGTTGTTGTAGTTGAATCTCCCGCGAAAGCTTCGACGATCGAAAAATATCTTGGTAAAGATTACAAGGTACTCGCGTCTTATGGACATGTGCGTGATTTGCGGCCGAAGGAGGGCGCGGTCGACACTGAGGGCGAATTCGCGATGCGCTACGAAGCGATCGACCGTAACACTAAACACGTCGATGCGATTACGAAACAACTCAAAAAAGCCGACACGCTGTATCTCGCGACCGACTTGGACCGCGAAGGCGAGGCAATATCTTGGCATCTGGTTGAGTTGCTTAAAGAGCGTAATTTACTTGAAGGTAAAGTTGTACATCGAGTTGTATTCCACGAAATCACACCACGCGCGATAAAAGCGGCCATTGACGATCCGAAGGAAATTTCAATGCCACTGGTGAATGCACAACAAGCCAGACGCGCATTAGACTACTTAGTCGGATTTAATATCTCGCCGCTGCTGTGGAAAAAAATTAAACCGGGTTTATCTGCAGGTCGTGTCCAAAGCCCGGCCTTGCGCATGATCTCAGAGCGTGAAGATGAAATAGAGAAATTTGTGCCGCGCGAATATTGGACTGTAGAAGCGGACGCGGGCGAGGGAAAAAATCAATTTTCCGCGAAATTGAGTGTCCTGAATGACGAAAAGATAAAACAGTTTTCGATCACCACTGAAAAAGACGCGGTATCGGCAAAAAAGGCCTTGGTCGATGCGGCTGGCGGACAGCTGACGGTCGCCAAGATCGATCGCAAGCAACGCAAGCGCAACCCCTCGCCACCTTTTATAACCTCGACGATGCAGCAAGAGGCTGTACGCAAGCTAGGATTTACCGCGCAGCGCGCAATGCGGACTGCGCAACAACTCTACGAGGGAATAGATGTTGGGGCTGGTAGCGAAGGTTTAATCACCTACATGCGGACCGACTCGGTAAGCCTCGCCCAAGAAGCGGTGACCGAGATCCGCGAATTTATTGCTCAGCGGTATAGCGCTGACGACGTTCCGGCGAAACCGCCAATCTATAAGACGCGCTCTAAAAATGCCCAAGAAGCTCATGAGGCGATCCGGCCGACTGAGGCAAAGAAAATTCCTGCGGAAATAAAAAGTTTCCTAACCGACGATCAGTACAAACTCTATGACTTGATCTGGAAGCGTACCGTTGCAAGCCAAATGGTTCACGCAACAATCGATACTGTGGCGGTCGATTTGAACTGCGGAGACGTTGGAATATTCAGAGCAAACGGATCCACGGTAAAGCATCCGGGATTCATGGCTGTGTATCGTGAAGGGACGGACGAGGAAGCGGATGGCAAATCCGAATCTGATGAAAAAATGTTGCCGCCACTCGAGCAAGGACAGACTGTTACGCTCAAGGAAATTCGCGCCGACCAACACTTTACCGAGCCGCCGCCAAGATTCTCCGAAGCGAGTTTAGTCAAAACGCTTGAAGAACATGGCATCGGCCGACCCTCGACATATGCCTCAATAATTTCAACTCTCGTGCAACGGGAGTACGTCGAGCTCGAGTCGAAGCGTTTCTATCCGACCGATATCGGACGCATCGTAAACACATTTCTCACCAACCATTTCGGCGGTTATATCGATTACGATTTTACCGCGCGTCTCGAAGACGATCTGGACGCGGTGTCACGTGGTGAAAAAGATTGGGTGCCATTGTTAAAAGCTTTCTGGGAACCGTTTCACGCCACCGTTGTTGACAAAGACGCTAACGTGACACGCCAAGAAGCGAATCAAGCCCGCGAACTCGGGATCGATCCGAAAAGCGGTAAGCCAGTATCGGTTCGCATGGGGCGCTACGGGCCTTATGTGATTATCGGTACAGCGGAAGACGAAGAGAAACCAAAGTTTTACGGGTTACGTCCGGGGCAGCGCCTTGATTCGATTACGCTAGAAGAATCGTTAGAGTTGACCAAGCTACCGCGTGAATTGGGGGAATCGGCTGATGGGCTAGCAATTTCTGCGAACGTCGGTCGCTTTGGGCCATATATTAAATATGGAACTAAATTCGCGTCCCTGCCTAAAGAAGAAGATCCGTACACAGTTACGTTTGAACGCGCGATCGAAATCGTCGAAGAGAAAAAGAAAGCCGACGCGGAACGTGAAATTCAGATCTTCGAAGAGCAAAATATAAAGGTATTAAAGGGCCGCTACGGTCCATATGTGACGGACGGAAAGAAGAACGCGCGAATCCCTAAGGAAACTGAACCTGCGACATTAACCCTTGAAGAATGCGTCGAATTGCTTGCCAGCGCGAAACCGCGGCCGAAGCGCAAGCGCGCGGCGAAGAAGAAAAAGAAATCTGACGATTAGTCGGTTTTTAGCTGGGACTAATGATCGACCGATTAGGCGCAACGCGAGTTGGCGAGGCATTGCCACACCCTGCGTAGCGTTTGCGTAAATAACCCATCGACAAGTAGGAATTAAGAAGCGAAACAATGGCTGGACGAACTAATTTTGTAGCGATTTTAATGGGCTCCGATTCCGATTTACCAACCATGCAACCGGCTATTGACGTGCTTGCTGGATTCAACATTGAGCGTGAAGTCAACATTAAATCAGCACATCGTACGCCGGAAGAAACGGCAAGCTATGTGCGTGACGCAGACGAACGAGGCTGTTGCGTGTTTATCGCCGGCGCGGGCCTTGCCGCCCACCTTGCGGGCGCGATTGCTGCTCAGACCCTGAAGCCGGTGATCGGGGTGCCGATGCAAGCGGGCCCGTTGAATGGTGTGGATGCGTTGCTGTCGACGGTGCAAATGCCTGGAGGAATTCCGGTGGCGTGTGTTGCTATCGGTAAAACAGGGGCAAAAAATGCGGGCTATCTTGCGGCACAAATACTGGCGCTTGGCGATTCGAAATTGGCCGAAAAAGTTCGTGCAGAGCGGAACGAAAACCGCCTTGCCGTGTTAAAAAAAGATGCCGATTTGCGGCGCTAAATGGCGGTTGATTGGGCGGATCGCCTAGCGATCCATCGATTAAGAGCTGGGCGGATAATCGTCCATGCGACGGAGGGTGTGTTTGGACTCGCTTGCGACGCCTTAAATCGGGATGCGTGCCGTCAGCTTTCACTGCTAAAGAGCCGCACGCTAGGGAAACAATTTATCGTTGTTGTTGCTCATTTCGGCCAAATTGCGCCGTTCGTGGCGCTGTCGAACGCAGAACATGAGAAATTAACCGAGCGATGGTCTGATCCAGAAACTTGGGTCATGTCGGCATCGGATCGCGCCCCGACGTGGCTAGCCGGTCGGGCGGGTACACTTGCTGTTCGGGTTACTCGCCACCGTCAGTTCTTCGAGTTGTGCCGCCGAGTCGGTCCGATAGTTTCGACGAGCGCTAACCTAGCGAACCAGCGACCAGCATTAAATTTGCTGCGTGCGCGGCAATATTTCGGGAGTAAAGTCGGTCTTTATCTCTCTGGTAAACTGCTTGTTCCTGGCAAAGTGAGCGTAATTCGCGACATTCGGAGCGGCGAATTGATAAGAACTTAACGATTAATGTTGACATCTCCCTCGAAAGTTCCGACAATTTCCGGCTAACGTTTTGGAGGGGTACCCAAGCGGTCAACGGGAGCAGACTGTAAATCTGCCGGCTCAGCCTTCGTAGGTTCGAATCCTACCCCCTCCACCATGAGGCGAAAAGGGCGTTTAAGTGGGCGATTGTAAGGGATGGGCGGTTCTCAAAAAATGTCGCAACGGCGGAACGACTTAGAAACAAGTGTTTCTTGCAAGGGACTTGGAGTGCGAAGGGAATAACCAAAAGAGCTAGCAACGTGCGGGTGTAGTTCAATGGTAGAACCTCAGCCTTCCAAGCTGATTATGTGGGTTCGATCCCCATCACCCGCTCCAACTTGAATGACGAAGTTAAAGGCCGGAAATCACAATGGGACATGGCGTGGTGAAAAATACAAGCCTGGAACCAAATGCCCCGGCGATTTCCAGTTTTCACCTCTATCGAGCAGTCGCCCATATAGCTCAGTCGGTAGAGCACTTCCTTGGTAAGGAAGAGGTCACCGGTTCAAATCCGGTTATGGGCTCCATTTTCAGGTCCTTGCTGGCGAGTCAGCAGGGATTCGGATGCGCCAGTTAAATTTGTAATGCTTAATTAGTACGGGGGTCGAGATGTCCAAAGAGAAATTTCAAAGAACGAAGCCGCACGTTAACGTAGGCACGATCGGCCACGTTGATCACGGTAAGACGACGCTTACGGCGGCGCTGACGATGATTTCGGC
>CAWLAW010000336.1:0-4517 GCA_963854885.1 Gammaproteobacteria bacterium
AGCCCCGGCGAAACAGGTCGATCGCAATAATGAAACCTTAAGCCCCTCTAAAAGCCGAGCCGTCTTCCCGTCGTCTGAGCCACCGGAAATTGTCAGTAGCACGGATCGAACGATAACCGGCATGGTCGGAATTGAGTTCATCGGCCAACTCGTTGTTGAACAAGGCGCCGATTTACTCGGCCGTTCTTTTCCGATAGAAGCTCGCACAATGCTTTTGGGTCGGGGCGATGAATGCGACATTCAAATTTTGGATGCCGAAGTCTCGCGCGCCCAAGCTGAATTAGTTTACGAACTTGGGAAAAGCGCCATCGTGCAGCGCAGCGGCACCAAGTCAACCAAAGTAAATGGGACCACAATTTCCGACCAGCAACGACTCCGAAACGGCGATATCATCACGCTGGCAGATAGAGTTCAGCTACGCATTGAATTACACGAAGGCGAAACGGCAATCCGCGAGCCTGCACCCCGACGCGCGGTTAGTGGGCGCAGCGCTGGCGCCACGGACTCTGAATCAGAGGCGGAATCCCTGAAGCGAGTCATGGAACAAAAGTTACGTCTAGATCAAACAATCGAAGACCAGTATTCTGTCAATGGAAGTTTCCTCGATGTAGACGTTGTGGATTCCTATGGCATGAAGGTCGGAAGCGCTTCTCCTGAACAGACGATTGTCTCGTTTGAGCGATTTAGAGAATTTGTCGGTGATCTGGTGATTACGTGCGGAGGTCAGGTATTAAACAGTAATGGCGATGAATTAATGTGTTTTTTCGATTCGCCACTAGATGCGACGAAAGCAGCGAGCGCTCTGTTAGCCGAATTGACTACTTTCAATAGTGAAAAAAACTTGCTTTCGGCACCGTTTCGCGTGCGAATAGGCATTCACACAGGTCAATCGCTCGTCGACTTGGAACGCGGAGTAGCTTACAGCGAAATCCTTGACGTCGCCGGGCATCTCCAGAAGAAAGCCGAAACGAATCACGTCGTAGTCTCACAAGAAACCCTCGATGCGCTTCCTGAAGGATCACCCTTTAAATACAGCGGAGAAATTGACAGCGGGGTGTCATACCACACCATGCTTTCTCCGCTTGAATAGAATACCCCGTTGTTCTAACAACGATCGTATACCCGTTGAGAGCACCGCCGGCTTGCATGTGGTGGATTAACTTCGCGCTGGATTGTGTCGAGCACTAACTCAATCTAGCCAGGCTATCACTAAAGCGATTCTCAACGAGGGTCCGTTGCTCGACAAACAACCGCGTAAAGAAACACTTCACGCCGGAGACTGAATGGTATTTCAGATGATCGTGAAGTGCTCGCGTAATGTCGTCGCCGCCTCTGCGCTCGCTCGGGCTGCGGCTCGCTCTAACAATTGCCGAGCTTTCGTTTCATTGCGCGCCACGCCTTCACCATTTAGAAACTTCAATGCCAAAAGATACTGGGCGTCAACATATCCCCCAGCAGCAGCCGGACTTAGCCACTTCACGGATAGTTCATGATCTTTTGGATAACCCATGCCGACGTGGTGCATATATCCGAGCATATACTGCGCTTTCGCCGATCCTTGACGGGCAGCTTTTTGATACCAATGCGCTGCCAAGTCAAAGCTCTGGGGAACGACTTCGCCATTGAACAAAATATCAGCAAGATAAATTTGCGCTAAGGTGTGGCCTCGCTCCGATGCGTCTTCAAGAAGTTTGCGACCGGCAACGTAATCACGCATTAGATGAGGACTCTCAAAGTGGAGTAAGGCCAGCTGGTACTGCGCTTGACTGTCGCCATTCGCGGCTGCCATTCCGAACCACTTCGTTGCTTCATTAATAGTCTCACTGTGTTGCGTATATAGTTCGCCAAGTTCGAGTTGCGCCTCGACGTTATTTCGCGCGGCGGCGATAACGGTTAACTCAAGTGCTTGCTCCGGATTTTTAACGACCCCATTTCCGCGCTTTAGCATTTGTGCCAATGCATAAGGTGCATCGGGATGATCGTTCTGTGCGGCTCGTTGATACCAATCGACTGCTTGTTTCAGATCTTTGCTGATGCCCGTTCCCTTGTGATACATGAGGCCAAGGACGTACTGCGCACCAACCACGTCCTCACTCGCAGCTTCATAAATCCATCGAAAACCATCTGTACCCTGTGGAACCAGTCCATCAGCTTCTTGAGCCATCACTCCGAGTCCGTATTTCGCAATGACGTTGCCTTCTTCGATTCCGCGACGGAACCAATTAATCGCTTCGATCTTATCAACCTCAACCCCTAGCCCTTTTGCATAGGCGGCGCCGATCGCCGTGAACGCATTCGTATTTCCTTGTTCTGCGGCAAGAAAATACCATTTCAACGCCTCCTTTAGATCGACATCGACGTGCATACCGCGCGCGTAGCTCACACCAAGCAATACTTGAGCGTCACTGTTTCGTTGTTCTGCCGCCAATCGAAACCATTCGACTGCGTCACCCGTATCTCGCGGTACGCCTTCGCCGCGAAAATAACTCAGCCCTAGCAATAGCTGGGCATCGACGTTTCCTTGAGCTGCAGAACGCTGATACCATTTCACGGCCTCGTATAGATTTTTCCGAACGCCTGCGCCGCGCGCGTGAATATATCCCAAAGATACTTGCGCCTCGGGATTACCGTGATCCGCTGCCTTGCGGTACCACTCTAATGCTGTCTCATAATTGGCCTCTACGCCGTCTCCGTGCTCAAAGGCGATTGCCAAAAAATATTGCGCTAGTGGGTCGGCGTCATGGGCGGCTTGCTGATACATTTCGAATGCCTTCTTATCGTGCCCGACCGCGCCGCCAACCGCCTTGTAGATCATTCCCAATTCATACATTGCGGCGACGCTTCCCTGCTCGATCGCTTGGGTATACCAGCTAATGGCTTCGGCGATATCGACCGATCTGCCTAGTCCTTTTGCGTATATATTCGCCACCGCCGTTTGCGCATCGGGATCCCCTTTGTCCGCCGCTTTCCGATACCACGTGAGCGCTTCGGGATAATCAACTTCGACGCCTTGACCGAGAAAATACATAGAGCCGAGATTGTATTGTGCGGGCGCATAGGATTGCAGTGCAGCCAATTGATACCACTTCAATGCGCCGCGGAGATCCCGGTCAACGTCGCTCCCCGCGGCAAACATTACACCGAGATTATTTTGCGCTTTCGCGCTGCCTTGGGCTGCGGCCTTACGATACCAATCAATCGCTATTTTAGGATCTCGTTCGACTCCGAAACCCTTTTCATAGATCAAACCTAACGCCATTTGCGCGTCGGCGTGACCGTCCTCTGCGGCAAGTAAAAACCATTTGCGAGCGCCAATATAATCACGACGGACGGATTCACCTCTGTAAAATTTGCGCCCTAAATCGAATTGCGCCTGGGTATTACCCCAATGCGCTAAGACGTGATCCGCGTAATGCCAACTTAAACCGGAGATTGCCGTAATAAAGGTAAACGCCAATATTCGATTTCGCGCTCGTTGTTTAGTTACCCGCCGATTTTCCGATATTCGCGGTGACGTCCACAACGTATCCGTTTTACGAGTTTTCGGTTGTGAGGGAGAATCACCAGTATTGTTGACCCGGGCTGCGGACGGAAAATACTCTCGTGCGTCATCGGTTCCAATCAACTCGCTCGCCCACTCGCGAACGGACTGCGGCCGATCGTGAGTTGCGAATTCTAAGGCATGATCAATTGCACGTAGAAATCGAGCGGAATACCTCCCCGTTCCTATTTCAGTCACCTGAACGATTGGCTCTCGAACGGACATTGTCATAGCGGCGCTACGATCAATCGCACTGATGGGAGGACGGTTGCTGATTGCGTGATACAACGTCGCGCCAAGGCCATAAATATCACTCCACGGTCCTTGATCTTTTGATCCCGATTGATACAGTTCGATCGCCGCGTAGCCCGGTGTGACAATTGTCGTTAATTGATTCGACGTTTTGCTCGCGGCATGACGGGCCGATCCAAAATCGAGCAGTACACCAGAGCCATCATTTCGAATTATGATGTTAGCGGGTTTGATGTCGCGATGAATAAATCCGGCATCATGTACTAGTTGCAAACCGTCCAATATCGGAATCAATAACTTTAGTAGGTATTGCTCATCTAGTTCTTTGGCGGATTTAATCCTGTCAACAAAAGTCTCGCCAGATTCGTAGCCCATTATCATATAAGCCGTATTGTTCTTCTCGAACACAGACATTACTCGCACAATATTTGGATGCTCAAACTTAGCCAGCGTTCGCGCTTCATCGATGAAACGCTCTAAACCTTTAGCGTAGTCAAGCTCCTTATCGGCAGAAATTGGATGAACAGAACTGTCAGAATCTCGAACGGCGAATATTGTGGGCAAATATTCTTTGATCGCGACTTTAAGATTTAGATTTTTATCGCGCGCCAAATAGGTGATACCAAAACCGCCTTGGCCGAGTACGCCAAGGATTTCATACCAGTTGATGTCTTGGTTTGGTTGGAGCGAATTCCTGTGGGCGTGTTCCACAAATAGGCCTCAG
>CAWLAW010000337.1:0-4500 GCA_963854885.1 Gammaproteobacteria bacterium
CATCGCGTAATTACGATTGATTAAACACGGCAATCGATTCGACATGCGATGTGTGCGGAAACATATCCATGACCCCAGCGCTGGTTAATTCGAACCCATGTAATTCGACAAGCGTTTTAGCGTCTCGCGCTAACGTCACAGGATTGCACGAAACGTAAACGATTCGCTCAATGGCCCCGAGCTCAAGTTCTTTTACGATAGCATCCGCGCCCGTGCGTGGCGGATCGAGTACTAATTTTGTAATCCCATTCATATCCAGTTTCGCAAGGCCTGATGTTTTGGCGAGATCTGCGTGAATAAACGAACAGTTATTTATCGAATTGCGGATCGCATTCTCGCGAGCGCGGGCGATCAAATCGATGCTTCCTTCCGCCCCCAGTACTGACTTAGCCCGTGAAGCAATTGGTAGCGAAAAATTTCCGAGTCCGCAAAACAAATCAGCGATTTGGTCGTCGCCATTAATCGCCAATTTTTCAACGACTAATTCGATCATTAATTGATTCATCTGGCCGTTCACTTGCGTGAAATCCGTGGGCTTGAAATCGATCGTCAATCCGTCTACGCAATAGCTAAGCTTCGGGGTTTCGAGATTCAATCCATGTACGGTATCTTCGGCGCCTGGCTGCAAATAGATACCCATCCCGGTGCGTTGTTGGAATTCCGCCAAAACTTCTAAATCCGACTGCGTAAATGGCTCAAGATGACGCAGCACTAACGCAACCGCAGCGTCTCCAATAGCTACTTCGATTTGCGGCACGCGATGCGGAATTGAAAGTTGGTTGATCAATTCGCGTAAGGCCATTAATTGCTGACCAACGGCCGGATCGAGCACAGCGCAAGACTGAATATCGGCGATATACGGCGCCGCCTTCTCGCGGAATCCGACTAATGCGCCACCCTTCTTTGGAACATATTTTACTCCAAGCCTTGCCTTGCGGCGGTAGCCCCATTGTGGGCCGCGAAGTGCGGGAAGGCGCTCGACGGGTTCAATACCCGCTTGATGGCGAAACAATTCGAACAATACCGACTCTTTGTGTTCGATTTGCAGGTCCGCGCCGAGGTGCTGCATTGAGCAACCACCGCAAACTCCTGCATGACCGCATGCCGGTTCAATACGATCCGGACTCGCTTCGATAACTTCCTCGATGATAGCTTCATCGAAACTACCCTTGCGTCGCAAGGTCCTTGCGGTAACTTTTTCACCCGGCAAAGCGCCACTAACAAAAACGGTTTTGCCGTTTAAGTGGCCAATGCCCCGGCCTTCGTGTGAAAGGTTTTCGATCTCGATCGAATAAGGCTCGCGGCGCTTCTGACGTCTCATTTAGATTCTTTGATTCAATTAATTCGTTGGTTAACCGGATAGCAAAAGCACATCGCGCAATCCTGATCCGTCACTGTATCAGGATTGCCGAAAACCACGACTTCGGCTCACCGAAGTGGGCTAATAACTGTTAAATAGATTATCTTCCAATCTTGCCTAACGCTTCCACGCAGCTAAAAATTCTGCGAAATGAGCTGCGTTGGAATCGGCCAAATATCCACGTAAGCGTTCGACCTCTGCATCGAAGACAGATTCCAATAAGTGGCCGCGCATACGCTCAAAATTGAGATAGACGAGGTAGGTGTTGAGCACGTCAGTTTCACAATAATCCCGAATAGACTTGACGTTGCCGGACAAATATTGCTTCCACACATCCTTTCCAGTCATACCGACTTTTCCGGGGTATCCAAGCAATGTGGCGATATCGTCGAGTGGCGCAACGGCGCGCCCTTGATAGCCCGCTATCACGTCCATTAAATCAATATGACGCCAGTGGAAGCGCCCAAGATAATTGTTATAACGAAAACTCGGATCATCGCCACCAGTATCCCAGTAGCGTGGCGCAGCGAGTCCGTTAATTAATGTTCGATAGTTCAATACCGGCAAATCGAAGCCCCCACCGTTCCACGAAACAAGTACCGGGGTAAAGCGCTCTAACCCTTCGAAAAAGCGCCTAATCAGATCTGACTCGCTCGAGTCTACTTCACCGAGAGACCACACGTTAAGGCGATCATCAATACGCAATACGGCCGAGATCGCAACAATTTTTTGTAGATGATGGCGAATAAAATCTGATCGCCCTTCAGTTTCCTGCTGCCGTTTACTAAACATGACATTTGCAACGTCCTCGTCGCTCAAGTCCTCGATGTTCAATAATCGCCTAGCACCCTCGACGTCCGGCACTGTTTCGATGTCAAATACAAATACATTCATTGATTACGAAGTATCGACCTTAACGCATTGTGATAATTAACGCCGCCTAGCACTGAGCGAATAATTATTTTGATTGCCATTTTCCAGAATTTTCGAACCACCAACCGGATGGTGCGTTTCCGACCCAGCGGTCGGCAAATATTGCTCGTATGTCCTTTTGCCACTCGGGATGGCCATTCGCTTTCGCAATTTCCGTGTAAAGGCGGTTTCTGTCCGCGTTCTCATCCACAACGAGTTTCTTTATTCTATTGCGCTCTTTCAATCCAACTAACTTTGCATCTCGCAACACAATCAGGCCCGCTGCGGACATGCCGATGGCGCCGGATCCGTAGTGCGGCTTGAGCGCGCGATGGCGCTTTTCCATAGCCGCCCTTAACGCGATTACGGCCGGAGTTGATATATTTATATCTGGTTGTTGTGCCATTGCGCTCGGAACAACTAGATTCGCGGCACGCGATAAAAGTGCCATCAAGGAGTCGCGGGTTATCGATAATGCGCCCTGGGGCGAACCCTCGATCGGTTGGATCGCTTGATCATCCTCACCGTAGACATCTTTAATAAAGATATCCGCCGCTCTTTCAGTGGCTGATTCTGGAAAATAGACGTTAACCGTAACGCATGCCATTAAACAAGCGCCCAATGCCGCGATAAAAACTTGGCGAATTTTCATATGAACTCTCCGCATGATTTTAGTTTATTGGATGTCATTACCGCTGGTTACGCCAATATCGAGTTCGAATTCGCCTTCCGAAATTTGCTTTATTCCGTCGACAAGCGTTTGCCACTTGATGCGCCGTCCTGAACCCTTTACGTCTATCCACGGGGGCAATATACCGCCCCTAGTCAGGATGTAGAAACTTCCGTCGCTGTCCTGTTCGACTCCTCGCATTAAACAATGTTCACTAACCAACTTGCATCCGATGCCGAGGCGGCCGTACGAATAACTCGGGATTAAGCCGAGCCAACCTTGCGACAGACCCGTGCCTGTACCGGCCCCGAGACGCCCTAAATTATCGACCGCTTGTTGCGAGATTCGATGTTTGACATCGTCATCGATGGGTGTCGCGAACGATGCGTCGAACTGCGTCGGCCGCCACGCCTGCAATACTAAATCGTCAATCTGTCCTGCGATTCGCCCAGTAATCTTGCCGAACGAAAATGTGCTCGTCAGTTCCTCCAAATCCAAATTTTCAACGCTCATGTTCGCCGAAAGTACGGGTACGGTCGAGAACATTTTATCGATCTCCAGATCGTGCAACAGTATCTGTCCGTCAAATACGTTGATTCGCAGCGTACCGTCCATTGCCAGGCGATTACCCGAGTAGCTTAGCCTCGGAATAGTTCCTGACAGCTTACCGTACAGCGGGATCGTTCCAAACGCAGCAGTGAGCGCGCTCAGCGTAATCGGGGTTAACGTGCCCGACATTGCAAGCTTTGTATCAGCGATGCCGAATTGCTCAATTTCCAATGAATCCATGCGGAACTCACCATCGAATATCGCAACATCTCGCCAACCCGAAACCCTTAGCCCTCTGCCGGCCGAGGTCCACTCGATTCGACCAGGTCCTACCTGCACATCATAGATGGCTGCCCCGATCCATTCGATCTGGGACTCGCGAAGATTCTCCGCAGCGTGTAATTCAATATCACCGTCAAGCCCATAGAGCGAAAATCTGCCGTCATCATCATCGATATATACTTGGTCAAACTGCACACTAAAGCGATCGACCTCGTTCTCCACACCCGTTATTTCTAGACGCAGTGCACCGGAAGTTTCGAGCGAGCTAAACGCGGTGTCTAAGGCGATGGGTTGCATGTAGGTTTGATAAAATTCGCTAACGTTTTGTGTCTGCAAATTAAAATCGAGTGATCGCCAACCAGGAGCCGGAGAGAATCCGAGATCGCCAACGAACGTCAAACTCACGACGTTACTATGCTCGAGCGTCGCACGTCGAACACGGATATCGCCGTCACTCAACCGTGCGACTGTCGCGCGCACATCAATCGGAGTGTCATTGCTCGCAATAAAAAAACCGGGATTGACCGCGCCGAGTTGAAAACCTGGCTCGATGTAGACCGCGCCGTCAAGCAGCGCCAAATTCATTTCCAAAACTTCGCCCGTATCATGCAACGAATAGTCGCCGCCAAAGGTCATGCGCACATCCTCGGCGACATTGACGCCATTGACGTTGAGGCCATCGACGCGGCCAGTCGCGCGGCAATGCTCGATAACTTCGCCGACCTGG
>CAWLAW010000338.1:0-4486 GCA_963854885.1 Gammaproteobacteria bacterium
TGGCGACAGTCAATGCAATATCACAGCATGTGTTCAATCTAGCAGACTTTGAGCCGGGCGAGGCGCCAGATTCAATGGCGGGAATTACGCTCAATTCAGACGACAAACTCGGGATGATCGGGAATTTCCCGCCGCTAGTTCGCCGGGCTCGGAGCCAGGATATTCCCGTGACTGTTGTCGAGCGTAAATCGCACATGCAGACCCGGACGCCTGGGCTTACGATTACGCTTGATCCGCGATCACTCGCGCCGTGCAATAAGATCATCTGCACGGCTGCGACTTTGATCAACGATTCAATCGATGAGATGTTGCCTTATTGTGCGCATGCAGACGTCGTCGCCGTGATCGGCCCCAGCGCGAGCTTCTTCCCAGAGCCCTTGTTTACACGAGGCGTTGCGATTGTTGCAGGAACGCATGTTCGAGACGCTAACTTGGCGATTAGCGAACAACAGCTTGGACGTGGTCTGCGTTCAGTGAGTTCCCGCTATGTTCTATCTCGGGACTCCTATCCCGGGGCGCTCGCGCTGTGCAATCTCATGAATTGACTCAACATTTTCCTGTCGTGGCGAATTCGCAATAGGTTGGTTAAAATGGTCGTCACAGCAAAACAAGCGTAAAAATAATGGCTAGAGAAGCACTCGAAGTACAATCGAATCCGTTTACCGCCGCGGCCCGTGCGACTGAGCAAACGAAACGTTTTTCCTCGCCCGAGCAACTGGTTGAAGCCGAAGATTCCGTTGCCGCGCTGCGACGTGACGGATTCGTCATCCTGCGCGACTGTCTCGATCGCAGCGAAGTCGCAGACATTGCGGCCGAATTCTCCAAACTGCACACGGACGAACATGACGGCAATACGCCGTTTGCGGGATTTAAGACGCGTCGCATGTATAACTTGGTCGCGCGCACTCGAGTTCTCGATAAACTGTATTTGCATCCAAGGATTTTAGCGACCGTCGAAGGTCACTTAGATGATCAAATTCAGCTGTCGATCGCGAGTACGATCGATCTCGGGCCTGACGAGACGCACCAACCGTTCCACCGAGACGACAGCTACTATCCGATGCCGCGGCCGCATACGCCGTTGAGCGTAAACGCGATATTTGCGGTCGACGATTTCAGTGCCGAAAATGGCGGCACCTTGCTGATTCCCGGATCACACTTAACGGCCGACGAAGAACCACCGAAGGATGCGCAAGTCGTGCACGCTGAGATGAAGGCAGGTTCGGTGTTAATGTGGGACGGATCCTTGTTTCACGCAGGGGGCGCGAATCAAACGAACGCTAATCGGCTCGGAATTTCGGCAATTTATTGTCGCGCATGGCTGCGTCAACAGGAGAACCAGTTTCTTGGGGTACCGGCCGAACTGGCCAAAACCCTGCCGCGCGATATGCAGAAACTCATCGGCTATTGGGTGGTCAACAATCTGCTGGGTTATGTCAACGACGCAAGCCCGCTGCGCCTGTTGGATTAGGTTCAGCCAGTAGAATCCAACGTTGAGATGGTAGGTAAGCGTCAAAAACACTTAGTCTCAGAACTCGAAGCCGTCAATTGGATCGATGACGGTATGACAATTGCTATCGGGGAACCGCATCCCATGGCGCTAATCCGTCACATCGTGCGCCGCGGTTTGCGCGATTTAACTGTAATTGGCAGCGGTCTTGCAATTGATTTGCTGATCGCCGCCGGTTGCGTTCGCAAAGTGATCAGTTATTACGCCGGCGGTGGATACGGCGTGCCAGTCGCCCCAGCTTTTCGTCGCGCTGCCGAGGCCGGCGAGATCGAGGTCTGGGAGTGTGAGGAAGGTATTTTAACTAGCGGCCTCGAAGCAGCTGGAAAAGGCTTACCCTTTTTGCCTTGGCGCGGTGGGGTCGGCACCTCCTTGCCGGACGTTAATCCAGATTTGAAAGTGATCAGCGACCCGATTAACGGTGAGACTTTGATTGCTGTCCCCGCGATTCACCCGGACGTCACATTGCTGCATGCCGCTGAAGCGGATGCGTACGGCAATGTCCGCCATTGTGGTGGGCCAGGCTGGATTGATCTCTTTCTGCATCGCGCCGCAGCTCGCACAATCGTTCAAGTAGAGAAGATTATCTCAAACGAAGAGATACGATCGGATCCGTGGGCAACGACAATTGGCGGCGGTGTCAAGGTCGTGCGCATGCCATATGGTGCTCATCCATTTTTTTCACGCGGGTACTACGTCCAAGATAGGCAGCTTGTCGCGGATTATTTTCGCACCGCTGCTGCCGGCGGGGCGGAACTTGAGCGTTTTCTGGATGTGTATTGTCGTGTACCGGAAACCCACGCAGATTATTTGGAAGTTGTTGGGATAAAACGGTTATTGGGCCTATATGAGTACTAATTCTTCATTGTTTTCGCCCGCCGATTGTTCGCGCCAAGAGCTCATGGCTGCCTATCTCGCGCGCGATCTCAGTGACGGCGAGCGCCTTCAAGTAGGGGTCGGATTACCCGTGCCGGAGGCAGCTGTACGACTCGCACATCTAATGCATGGCCCCAATATGGAGCTAATATTCCTCGGCGCACGAATGAACGTAGCGCACCTTGAACATATCCCGCTCCCAGAATTCGGGTGGGATAGTCGAGTTGTCCGTTGGTCAGAGTCTTATAGCGATCGCGGACATCGCTTTGACCAAGTTAAAGACTGGGGCGACCGGGTGTTTTTTGTCGGTGGTATTCAAGTGGATACCCACGGCAATACGAATTTAATCGGAGTCGGCGATGATTATAAAAAATTGCGCTTTCGGGGACCGGGATCGGTCGGGACACCCACCTTAACCACACATGTTGGACGCTACTACATCGTTTTAAATACGCATAACGCTCGTGCGTTCGTGCCGAAATGCGATTTCGTTAGTACCGTAGGGTGGGGCGATGGCGATCCCCAGTTCCGCAAGAATTTGGGTTTGCCTGGCGGCGGTCCGCGTTACTGTGTCACTCCACTTTGCGTGATGGATTTTACCGAGGAGGACAAGCGGTTGCGGATCAAATCTGTGCATCCTGGAGTGAGTGTCGATGAAGTCTGCGCGAATACAGGATTCGATCTCGTGGTACCCGATCGAGTCCCGGAAACACCGCGGCCGAGTGAGGAACAAATGCGCGTACTGCGCGAGCGCGTTGACCCGATTGGACGATTACGAGATGTTAGCTTGCCAGGGAGTGAGACCCTCGGCGATGTGTAACAAACTTTAAATTTGCTCAGTCATTACCCTTTGCACGAATGCCTGCCCCTACAGATGCGCATCTATTCGATAATAAATATTTCCTAAAATAAATACTAAGAAAAATATATAACTAATTATTATTAGATATAAAAATTACACTTAATATCAAATCTAAGATAGTTCCGTATGCAATTGTGCTCGGGTTTGAGACACAACGAATTCGCAACTTGAGAGCGAGCACTGACCCGGGCGCTTGTGTAGAAGGGATCCAATGTTAGAACGCGACGACCTGGAAATTGTACTCCGTTCGCATTTGCCGATAATTGCGCTGCGTACCCACGAGGAATTGCGCGCCGTAAATCTGGTCAAATTAATTACACCGTCGCTCGATCTGCCGCTCAGTAGTTGGACGATTACCGATGGCCTCGAAGCATTAATTGGTGACGCAACTTTTAATCCGAGCGAGCTGCGCCTTGTCGGTGATTCACATGCGAATCCGACACCGCCAACAACGACCGATCCGGAATACGCGCTGCGTGTCATTCGAGATGCAAAGCAGGCGGGGATCATCTTACTCCTCGATTTTCATCCGTTCTTGAATGAACCGACTCACGTTCGGTTAATCAAAGAAATTTCCCAGCACTACGATGCACACCGTCAAAAGCTCGTTTTTATCAGCCACGACATTAAGCTGCCGCCCGAGCTCGAAAGATTTGCCGCAAGCTTTGATTTGAAGCTCCCAAACCCTCCTCAGATCGGTCGAATCGTGAACGAAGAGGCTGCCATTTGGGCGTCAAGAAATGTCGGCGAAAAACTCCGCGTCGACCGCGAATCCGTCGCCGCACTGTTAACGAATTTAAACGGCCTCACCGACACCGATATCCGGCGACTCGTGCGCAACGCGATCTATGACGATGGAGCAATCTCCGCGGAAGATATTCCTAGCGTTGTTGCAGCAAAGCGCGGGCTAGTTGATCAGGGCGGATTACTGTCGTTCGAATTTGATACAGCCGACATGGCGGACGTTGCCGGTTTTAGCGATTTAAAAAGGTGGTTAAAAAAACGTCAATCCCAATTTGAGAAGCCACAAGCTGACGTCGATCGCCCGCGCGGATTAATGCTGTTAGGGGTTCAAGGGGGTGGCAAAAGCCTTGCCGCGAAGGCGATCGCCGGGATGTGGCGTCTGCCTTTGTTGCGGCTCGATTTTGGCGTGTTGTACAACAAATTTTTCGGCGAAACGGAACGCAATTTACGCGAAGCTTTGCTGACGGCGCAGACCATGGCCCCGTGCGTATTATGGT
>CAWLAW010000339.1:0-4456 GCA_963854885.1 Gammaproteobacteria bacterium
GTCGATCGATGCAAGAAATTCGATAAGTTGCTTCGCCCCATCGAGGTTTATCACACGCATCGTTATACCCGTGGCAAACGTCGTGACCTTTTGATACTCGGATGGAATTGGCCCAACAAAGCGGGCTCCCTCAATCGGTAAAATTTCACTGATTTGCTGAAAACCAATCTCGATGTTTCCGCGGGCAACCACAGCCGCAACGCGCTCACTGACCACGCGATTACTCTTTGGCTGAAGCTCTTCCCATAATCCAAGTCTTGGCAACAGATCGCCTGAGAGGTAAGTCCCACTCGCACTGGCCGAGTAGCCAATGGATGCGGCAGTCCTCAACGTCTCGACGAATGCCTCAGGCGTGCTGATATCCGGCAATGGCGCGCCTTCGCGAACGGCCATACCAATTGATGAGCGCACGAGGTCTCGCCGCGAATCGGGCACGACCTCACCCGCTTCGGTCAGCCTATCCAACGAGGGTCGCGACAAGATGATGACGTCGAATTGCTCACCACGTTCGAGGCGCGCCGGAATTGAGTCCGGTGCACCGCCCGACGACGCACCGTACTCGGTAACCAAACGAATACCAGTTCTTGCCTCGAATTGCGGCGCCAATACGTTGTACGCTGCGGTGAAACCACCGGAAGTTACGATCCGCAATTCCGGCGTCTCAGTTTCGGGCGAATCTACTGATTGCTGACAGGCAGACAAACACAATGCAACGGCGAGTACGACCGTGCACAACGATGTCGTTCGCCTACGAGTAAGAATCAAACAGAGCCCTCACGAATGAAACGCGCACTTGCCATCCCCGCATTGTGGTCAGTTGTCTATGTTGCTCGGTGATGGCCGTTGCGGCAACACCGGCAGCAGTATGTGCGAGACCATAGCACCACTATGATGCACAGTGTTGTCCGCATTGATCGTGCGACGATGCTTACCAAGTGGTTCGCCCGTATTCGGGTTTACATCAAATCGCGGGAAGTTGCTGCTTGAAATATCCACGCGAATCCGATGGCCTTTCTTAAATACGTTTGCTGTTGCGAAGGGTCTTATAACCAGCCGATACACTTCGTCCGGTTCGATAAGATCGCGAGTGTGACGATCGTCCCGATAGCTCGCACGCACCAGCGCATCAGAGATGTTCATATCAAAACCACCAGGAAAGTCCGCGCTCGGGGGATAGACATCAACCAACTTGGCCGTAAAGTCGGTGTCCACTGCCGTCGAAGATGCAAACAACACGACCTCGATCGGCCCGACAACTACCACATCTTCTGCAAGCGGTTCCGTTTGAAATACGAGCACATCATTACGTGAGCGCAGCGGTAAGTACGGTTCCTGCGAAGCGTAGAAATCTGGACGCTCGCGTTGATCAAATGCGCCGTCGATGACACGGGACGAAACATTACCGCCAATCGTCGGCACCGGATGGGTTGGGTCGAACGTATACGTCGTTGACGAATTCGCACCACTCTCCGTTTCCGGCTTGATCGTCGTCATCGCTCCATCGCCCGTGAAGTAGTAAGCCGTGGTCTCTGCATTGGGCAACGGCCAAGCGGCCGCTTCGGTCCAATAACCGCCGTGCATAATGCGGCCCTCATCGGTACGACTGCCGTCACCAGTGCCCATAACGAACAATCGAACAGGATTCCGCGCGGGCGCCGTGCCTGAATTTTTCAGGTAACGATCAAACCAGCGACGTTGGAAATCGTTATCGAAGTCCGTGATGGCCGCTGCCGAACCGAAATCGACGTCGCCTGCGAAAGTTTCGTCGTTGCCAGAATGAGTCCACGGCCCGATCATGAGTTCAACGGGCGAATCTTTAAGGCGGTTTAGCTCGACATAGTTTTGAATCGTGCCGCGCAAGAAAATATCGTACCAGCCGCCAACATGCAGCATCGCAACATCGGCAGTCTCTTCGTAGTATTCCGACCAATTCAACGAGATACGCTTCCAGAAATCCGAATAATCAGATCGCGTGTACTCATTCAAAATGTAAGCCTCGAACTCTGGCGCAATCGCCAGCGGACTTAATCCAGGTCGAAATGGTAACGCCTCATACCACGCCGTTATTTTTTCCTTTTCGAACAATGCATCAATGGCAGGATCGTCTGACTCCATGGGGATTTGTCGAAACGCCCAGGTCAATTCGCGGCCAAGTTCAAAGGCACCGCCATGGCGGACCGCGTGATCCCAGGCATTCGCCATGCCGCCCTGATTCAGCAACATCGCCTGCAGTGACGGTGGATTAAGTTTCGCGGCATCGGCCTGTGTATGTGCCGCATAGGACGTGCCCCACATGCCAACGCGTCCGTCCGACCAATCCTGCTTAGCCAACCATTCGACTGTGTCATAGCCGTCTTCCGGCTCGATGACAGAATATTTCGAAAAGACACCCTGCGATTCATAAACACCGCGCATATCCTGAACCACCGCAACATAACCATGCTTCGCTAAGTGCATCGCCGTCGCCACCGAACTTTCGCGGGATTTGCTGTATGGCGTTCGTGTCAGTAACAAAGGTAGGCGCTCGCCGATAACTTTGCCGTCAACCGCAGGATGATAAACATCGGTCGCTAACAACGTGCCGTCGCGCATCGGCACCATGACATTTTGTTCGACCACAACATCGTCAGCGTTCACGATCAACGTCATCCACAGTGCCGCAATGGCGAACAACATCCGGACGGATCGCCGACCTAGCCGGCTGGTTATCAAATCATGTGTCATTTATAAGTCTCCGTGCCGATGCTATCAGTGACATTCATTCCCAGGCCTCAAGAATGAGGCCGAGTAATTTTCCGTATTGCTCAACAGGAATTCGAGTTCCCTCATCAATGCCGCCAACCGGCAAAGTACGATCATTCGTATTCACCCGATGGATCACGACAAGATCATATTCCGGCATGATCGTTATGTAGTGGCCACCGGCACCATGTGCAGCATACGCACCCTCACCGACATCGACGTCCGGGTATAAGCGGCCATCCATGGAGATCCACCAAAAAAATTCATATCCACCAAATTGGCCGACTGATCTCTCCGTCGTCGTAGTACGTTTCACCCAGTCTTCGGGAACCAATTGACGATCCTGCCAACGACCGTTACGCAAATACAGGACACCGAAGCGCGCCATATCTCTGGCGCTCAGGCGAAACACATAAGCGGGAAAGTTCGACACTGACCTGCCCTGCGCGCCGCCAAAACCACTCCGTGGCTCATACATGCCATCGCGTGGCTGAAAATCCTGCATGCCGATCGGTTTTGCGATTAACTCGTCAAAGGCATCAAATATGCCTCGACCTGTCTCTTGTTCGAAGATGGCGCCGGCCGCATTGAAGTCCCAGTTGCTGTAGAACCAATGAGTCCCCGGCGAATGGCTGCCGCGCTCTGGCCATCGACTCGACGCATCCTCCGCGACAAGATTGGCGGGGTGATAAATTCCCGACCGTGAACCGAGCAGGTCGACCACGCGCGCCTGCCGTTCGTCATCAGTCAGACCGAGCCGATCGTCGATGCCAAGATCTTCAAGTGTCTGGTTGATATCGAGCTCACCCTTGCCCTCGTAGATACCGATCATTGCCGAGAGCAGACTCTTCCTCACTGAGTGCACGTTGAACTTGCGCTCGGTCTCACCCCATTGATCCACAATGATGCCGTCGTCGATGATGATTACCGCTGCCGTGTTAACGGTCGCCGCATAATCTCGAGCGTCCTGAAGTTTTACCGAGGACCAGCCCAGTGCCTCAGGGTATTCGGCGACATCCCACTCTTCGCCGGGATAGCTCTCGACCGGTACCTGCGCGTGAGCGGTAGCTGCAAACAACAGCATCCAACCGAACATTGTCGTGCCGAAACTAAATTTGTTACCCATTGGGATCCCCGTGACTTGTTATTGTTTGGCGCCCGGTAACCCGGAAATGAATTCGGTCATGATCGGGATCATCTGATAAAAATCTCGAGAGCCGCTATGGCCGCGTTCCGAATCGATTACATGGAGCTTAGCGGGCTTACCGAGTGTCTGCAGAATATCGACAATTTCGGCCGCGAATCGCGGTTGGACAGAACCATCAGTACGCGAGGGCATCATCAGCACGCTTGCCTCAGCTAACCTCAAACCGTTTGCGAGTGCCTCGCGCCAGGTGCTCGCGTGCCCTCTGCCATAGCCCAAATTTTGGGTGGTCAATGCACGCGACTGGTAGAGATAACAGTTCGCATCAATATTCGTTTCTGAACGCGTCAGCGCGCTATCGAGGAGCTGCTCCTCCATCTCAAAATTGTTGCCGAAGTTATCATACGGTGAGCGGTTCACATCGTATTCGAGAATATTGTTCTCGTACCATAGAGCGGATCCGTTGTAGCTCGCCGTTGACGTTAGCGCCGCGATTGCCATGCCATCTGACGGATACTGATCTGTGCCGTAGTAGTCGCCATCCTGCCAGTCCGGATCGTTCATGATCGC
>CAWLAW010000340.1:0-4449 GCA_963854885.1 Gammaproteobacteria bacterium
CAACCGCGAGCTCTTGCGGTTTGTCCCGATCCCCCAAACGAATTTACTCCGTACACAGCTGAACCAACATTTAACCGCGCGCGATCACGCGCGGCAATTCAAAGAATACGAGAGCATCGCGAAACACATCCTTGCCGGCAGCGGGCCGAATGCGGAAACTGCCATGCAGCGCCACATTCGCAATACCCGTTTAAGTATCGACCGCCTTGGCGATAGCGCCTTCGCGAACGAGGCCACGGTAAACCAGCGATTAAACGACTAACACTGGTGCATCGCTAAACCCACCCGGATTTAATGCAGGGACGTCCGCATTTCCGCCGTGAATACTGGGGGTTCCGTCGTACTGTTTCAGCTCCAGTCTTGCGAGTTGCGCGCGATGAACTTCGTCCGGGCCATCCGCTATTCGAATCAAGCGCGCGTTCGCATACGCGTGTGGTAGTCCGTAGTCGGTCGTGACTCCCGCCGCACCGAATGATTGAATCGCCCAATCGATTACCTGACACGCCATATTCGGCACAGCAACTTTAATCATAGCGATCTCTTTGCGCGCAACTTTATTGCCCACCGTGTCCATCATGTATGCGGCTTTCAGAGTCAATAAACGCGATTGCTCGATCATAATTCGCGATTCTGCAATACGCTCCTGAGTCACGCCTTGTTCGGAAACTGGCTTGCCGAATGCAACGCGCGATTGTGATCGTCGGCACATTCTTTCCAGCGCACGTTCTGCGGCCCCGACTAAACGCATGCAATGGTGAATCCGACCAGGTCCTAATCGACCTTGCGCGATTTCAAAGCCGCGACCCTCGCCGAGTAAAATACTCGAAGTCGGCACGCGAACATTATCAAAATGAACTTCCGCGTGTCCGTGTGGCGCGTCATCGAAACCGAAGACCGGCAATATCCGCTTCATCTTGATTCCCGGGGCGTCCTTAGGCACGAGCACCATGGATTGTTGTTCATGGCGATTCGGATTATCAGGATCGGTTTTACCCATGACAATTAGAATCTTGCAGCGGTCGTCCGGAGCACCTGAAGTCCACCATTTACGTCCGTTGATCACATATTCATCGCCGTCACGAACGATGCTGGTTTCGATGTTTGTCGCGTCCGATGACGCAACTTCAATCTCGGTCATAGCGAACGCCGAGCGAATTTCGCCATCGAGTAGCGGTTGGAGCCATTCTTTTTTATGCTCGTCTGTACCGTAGCGCGCTATCACTTCCATGTTGCCGGTGTCAGGAGCAGAACAATTGAAAACTTCTGGGGCTAATAGTGATCGCCCCATTTCTTCACACAAGGGTGCATATTCCAAGTTAGTGAGGCCAGCGCCGAGATCGCTTTCCGGGAGGAACAAGTTCCACAAGCCCTCCGCTTTCGCCTTCGCTTTTAAATCTTCGATCAGCGGGTACGGAGACCAGCGATTCCCAGCATCGATTTGGGCAAACATTTCCGCCTCATTGGGATAAACGTGCTCGACCATGAATGCCCGAACTCGGGTAATTAATTCCTGGGACTTTTCGTTGTACTCAAAATACATAACGTAACTCCTGCCGTTTTTCTTATTACTACAATCGGTTTAATAAAAATCTCTACGAATTTTGCTCGGCGTTGGGTTAATTGAAGCTAAACCGCGCGAGGCGCCAGATTTCGTTACCTATTCCTGGCCGAATTCTGACCTTTTTAATCATTATAATCGTTCAATCAATGTCGCGTTCGCCATACCGCCGCTTTCACACATCGTTTGCAGCCCATAACGACCATTCACTTGTTCCAATACGCGAAGCAAGTTCGCCGTCAATCGGCCGCCCGAAGCGCCTACAGGATGGCCTAGGGCGATCGCGCCGCCGAATAAATTTAGACGATCCGGATCAGCATCGAACTCTTTTTGCCAAGCCAAGGGCACGGACGCAAACGCCTCATTGACTTCATAAGCGTCGATCTTGTCGACCGCTATCCCAGCTCGTTCGACAAGTTTTCGGGTTGCCGGAATGATCCCAGTAAGCATCAACAGCGGATCGTCTCCGATTACCGCAAAATGCGTTATCGCTGCACGTGGTGTGAGACCCAGACGCGCTGCGATCGAGGCTTCCATAATTAGCACAGCGCTGGCACCGTCTGTCACCTGGCTTGCGCTACCGGCTGTCACCGACCATCGAATTTCAGGAAAGCGCTCAAACATTTCCGGATTCTCGAAAGCAGGTTTTAAAGCACTAAGTTTTTCGATCGTCGAACTCGCGCGAATTCCTTCGTCGCGATCGATCATTCGGACACTCCCGTCTTCTTGAGGGACTTCAATTGGAACGATGTCGCGTGCCGCACCGTTTCGATCTTGCTCTGCCCGGATGTGCGAACGTAGCGAATATTCGTCTTGGGTTATGCGATCGATATCCCATCTAGCAGCAATCAGTTCTGCGGAAATTCCCTGGCGCACGAGACCTTCGGGGTAGCGTCGATGGAATAGCGTGCCTTCATTGTCCTTGCCCATACGATTAATGCGCATCGGCACAACGCTCATCATCTCGACCCCGCCGGCGATGACCACATCGTAGGCGCCTGCGATAACACCTTGTGCTGCGAAATCGAGCGCCTGTTGTGCGGATCCGCACTTGCGATCGAGCGTTACTGCGGGCACGGATTCCGGAAATCCGGCCGCCAACACTGCCTGTCTTCCGATGTTGCCGGCCTGTTCCGCAACTTGAATGACGCAACCGGTAATCACATCTTCGATGAGTTGGGGGTTTATATCGCTCCGCTTAACTAGTGCTGCTAGGACTTGGGCGTAAAGATCAACAGGATGCATTTTTGCCAACCCGCCGTCTTCGCGCCCCCGGCCAAATGGCGAACGTACCACATCGACTATGACTGCTTGGCGCGCCATCAGATTATGCGTTCTTGCGCAACGACAAGTCGAAGCCGGCCGAGCTAACTTGGACGACCGGAGAATTAGCCACGGTCATTAATCGTCGGGCCTGATCTAGTTCGGGAGTAGAGAGTAACGGATAGGTCTGTTTCACCGGCCCCGCTGCCCACATTTTGTTCAAATCCGCTTCGGGAACCAGCGCGCGAAGAATCAGTTCGTCGTCATCATCCGTTCCGTATTGTTTGCGCAGATCTTCAATACTCGGCTGCGGCGGCGGCGTCGACGACACTTCCTTGCCGCGCGGCGACGAAAGGATCCGGTCCAATATGTTCGGGTCGATTGGGCCTGCCGGTTCGCCGTAAAACTTCGCCGCATATTGGATCACTTCGTCCGGTATCACGGAATAGCGCTCACCGGTCAGGATGTTCAATACTGCCTGCGTACCGACGAGTTGGCTAAACGGAGTGGCCATGCCCGGATAACCTAACTCTTTACGGACGACCGCAGTTTCGGTCAAAACCTCATCGAGGCGATGAGACATATCTTGTTGTGCGAGTTGTGCTTTCAAGGTCCCGACCATCCCACCCGGCACTTGGTGTTGAATCGATAGAACATCATATTCCGCGAATTGATTAACCAAAAATCCGGCAGCTTTTCCAACCCGCTCGAAATGATCGGCGACTGGAGGTAACAAACTCGTATCCAAGTTATGCGTGTGCCCGAGCAACTCCAAATTGCGCACGGTGATCTCAGTCGACGGAACGGACGGCCCATTTGCCATCGGTCGCACAGCCGTGTGCAAAATTGTGACGCCAAGATCTACAGCATCTAAATAGGCCTTTCCAGATTGCCCGAGTAAATTATTCGAATGGAACTCGAGCGGTTTGCCCCGCGAGTTTGCGACAATCGCCGGTAACAAGGTCTGCATTCTTTCTTTTTCTAAAACCCCAGCTGTGTCGTAAAGCAGTATTGTGTCGATGTCTGGACATTCGGAGAGCTTTGCAGCTTTGTCGGCGTAGTACTCATCGGTGTGGACTGGGCTTAAGGTGAACATGATCGCGCCCGAGACTTCCGACCCGAATTCCTTGGCAACCTTCGCTAAACGGTGCGTTTTGTCTATATTAAACAGAACGTCGTAAATCCAAAAACTCCGACAACCGTGAACATTGAGTCGGCGCATCCACGCATCCATTAGGGCATCCGGGGTCACCCCGAACGTAACCGACGCGTTCGACCGCATACCGGCACGAATCGGCGTGCGCGGCATAGCGTTGGTGAGTAGATCGAGCCCTTCCCATGGATTCTCTTGGCAATGTCGAATCTGAACTTCAAACATCGATGAACCGCTGAGATCGATAACTCGATAGCCGGTCCGGTCGACGAGCGGCGCGACCGGCAGGGCCATGCCGGCTTGCATGCGCATGCCCCAAAGGGCCTGCTGGCCATCGCGCATTGTTTCGTCGAGAAGTTCAATATGGGCCATCCGGCAACTCCTTATTGTTGAAAATCCGCTAGCACGTGCTGTTCGAGCCAGCGCGTACTGATTGCGTTCGCCTTAAAGTCTGGGTGTTTAACGATATGGCGAA
>CAWLAW010000341.1:0-4442 GCA_963854885.1 Gammaproteobacteria bacterium
GCCAAACTCGAAATAAGTTAATTTCGTCGACCCTCTAGCTCGTTCAACCCGTTCGAAAGCAGCACAAATCACCTCGTCGGAAGCAGGCTCGCCGTTTATCTGAATCCGCTCGTTGTAGCGCAGCAAGTGCGGGGAGGTATACGTCGCGACTCGATATCCGGCGTTTCTCCAGATAGCGTCTAGCAACGCAACACTAGACCCTTTTCCGTTCGTACCCGCAACGCTCACAACAATATTTGCGGGTTTGGTGACTCCCATTTTATGCCCGATCGATGCGCATCGATCGAGGCCTAGCTCGATATCAGCGATGTGCAGGGATTCTTGCCACGCGAGCCAATCGCCGAGCGAAGAAAATTTTCCGACGGGATTGCTACGTTTAGCGACCAAAACTTTCCCGCTCCACTGTGCTTCAGTATTCAGCGCGCCAAAGCTGAACCATTGCCCGTCTTAATCATCGTCAGGTATTTGCGGGCTTTGTTCGACTAAATCTTGCTCTGGCGGAAGCTCGGTTACCGGTTGCACGTCGCGATGCATGAGTAATCGGAGTATCGAACCTAACCGCTCGCGCATTTGCCGGCGATCAACGATCATGTCGATAGCCCCATGATCGAGTAAAAACTCGCTACGTTGAAAACCTTCCGGTAATACTTCCCGGACCGTTTGCTCGATCACCCGTGGACCGGCGAATCCAATTAACGCATTGGGTTCTGCGATGATGACATCTCCAAGCGTCCCGATACTTGCCGATACACCACCCATCGTGGGATCCGTCAAAACGGAAATATATGGAAGTCGGCTTTCATTGAGCTGAGCTACCGCTGCGCTTGTCTTAGCCATCTGCATTAGTGAGACCAGTGCTTCTTGCATGCGCGCTCCGCCGCTCGCGCAAAAACATATCATGGGTTTCTGTTCTTCAATGCAATGACGGATGCCACGGACAAATTTCTCTCCCACGACGGACCCCATCGATCCACCCATAAATTCGAATTCAAATGCGCTTACAACGACCGGTAAGGTTTCCAAGGTGCCGCTAGCAACGGTTAACGCATCTGTTTCGCCGGTCGATTTCTGCGCCGCCGAGAGACGATCCTTATATCGTTTACTGTCTTTAAACTTCAAAAAATCTATTGGCGCTAAGGACGTCGCCAAATACGTTGCAGAATCCGCATCGAGAACATATTCAATCCGTTTTCGACCGTTGATTCGCGCATGGTATCCGCACTTCATACACACGTTTAGGTTGCGTTCTAGCTCGGCTTTATACAAAACCGCATTACAGTCTGGACAACTCGTCCAAATGCCTTCAGGGACCGATTTCTTGCGCGCACTATCGATACGGATACTCGAAGGCAAAAGTTTTTTAAACCAGCTCATAACTTACAGCCTCCATCAATTATGAAGTTCGTCGACCGAATTGACTCTGCCACGCTCATTTTTAAACGCTCGATCACGCGCTACGCGCCTGATCGAGCGCGTCGCGCAGTTGCGAGACAAAAGAAAATATTTCGGCGAACCGTAGGTCATCGTTATCCAGGCGGCGTTCGATAATTTCAATGATCGCGCTTCCGACAATCGCAGCGTCGCTGATCATTGCGACTGCTGCCGCCGATTCTGCCGATTTAATTCCGAAACCGACGCCAATAGGTAGCGGTAATGTGCGCCGAAATTCGTCGAGACGCTTACCGACTTCATTTGTGTCGATAGCTTTTGTTCCTGTCACCCCTTTCACCCCAACGTAGTAAACGAAGCCGCGGGCGATTTCGCAAATATTTTTAATCCTCGATGAATCCGAGTTTGGTGCGATCAAGAAAATTTGATCGAGTCCATGTCGAGCAAGCTTTTGATTGATATCAACAGACTCCTCCGGCGGGGCGTCGACGATCAATACGCCGTCGACACCGGCGCGCTCAGCTTGTTCCGAGAAACGTTCATAGCCCATCGCTTCAATGGGATTTAAGTAACCCATCAGCACAATTGGGACAGTTGCGTTATCGCGGCGAAATTCGCGCGCAATTTCCATCACTCCGGTGAGTGACATACCGCTGAGCAAAGCTCGTTCGCTGGCACGCTGAATCACCGGTCCGTCGGCCATTGGATCGGAGAAAGGCACGCCGAGCTCAATAATATCGGCGCCTGCCTCAACTAACGTATGCATCGTGCGCAAGGTTGAAACCGCATTGGGATCGCCCGCCGTAACGTAAGTCACGAGCGCGCAGGTGTTTCGGCTCTGAAGCGATGAGAAGCAGTTTTGTATGCGATTGTGCATTGTTCTTAAACGGTTCGTAATAGGACGTAGCGTTACAAGGTGATACCCGAACGGTCGGCGACGGTTTGTATGTCTTTGTCGCCACGCCCGGATAAATTTACGATGATGATCTGATCTTGCGGCATCTCCGGGGCGATCTCGTTGACATACGCTAGCGCGTGGCTAGATTCCAAGGCTGGGATAATCCCTTCGAGTTGGGTTAGCTGATGAAATGCCGCGAGCGCCGCATCGTCATTCACGGCAACATACTCGGCCCGCCCCGTGTCCATTAACCAGGCATGTTCGGGACCAACACCCGGGTAGTCGAGACCCGCCGATATCGAATGCGTCGGAATTATCTGTCCATCTTCGTCCTGCATTAAATATGTTCTGTTACCGTGTAATACGCCGGGCTTGCCAGCAGTTAGCGGTGCCGAATGTCGACCTGTATCCACACCATCGCCAGCGGCTTCGACACCGATTAACTTGACCGTAGTATCATTTAAAAACGGGTGAAATAATCCAATTGCATTCGATCCGCCACCAACGCAGGCGACTAATTTGTCCGGTAATTGCCCCGCTTGATTCAAGCACTGTTGCCGCGCCTCGCGACCGATAACACATTGGAAATTACGCACCATTACCGGATACGGATGCGGACCGGCCACCGTGCCAATGATATAAAACGTATTATCAACATTCGCTACCCAGTCGCGCATCGCTTCGTTCAGCGCATCCTTTAATGTCCGCGAACCGGACTCAACAGGGACGACTTCTGCACCTAATAATTTCATTCGATAAACATTAGAGGCTTGACGTTCGATGTCCTCTGCGCCCATGTAAACAACGCATTGCATGCCAAATCGCGCCGCGACGGTCGCTGTTGCGACGCCATGCTGGCCTGCTCCGGTCTCAGCAATAATCCTTTGTTTGCCCATTTTACGCGCGAGTAAGGCCTGACCAATTGCATTATTAATCTTGTGCGCCCCCGTGTGATTAAGATCTTCACGTTTAAGATATATCTGTGCGCCCTGCAATTCATCGGATAGTCGCTTGGCGTGATACAGCGGCGACGGACGGCCAACGTAATGGGCTAGATCATGATCGAATTCACGTTGAAAATTTGGCTCTTCAATCGACGCAAGATAGGCTTCTTCCAAAGCCTGGAGCGGGCCCATCAATGTTTCCGCGACAAACTTGCCACCATATTCACCGAAGCGTCCCGCGGAATTGGGAACGACTAATGGCGTAACAGTCGATCTATCGCTACTTTCAGCACTCAACGTTAGCGACCTCGCGCATAAAATGTTGCATTTTTTCCCGGTCCTTTATCCCGTAATCGCATTCGATTCCGCTACTCACATCTACCGCGAAAGGCCGCACCGAGCGAATCGCCGCGGCCACGTTATCGGGTCCCAGGCCGCCGGCCAGTATCACTGGTTTAGACAACTGTGCAGGGATCCTGTTCCAGTCGAAGACGGAACCCGTGCCACCAGCACTTTTTTCACTATAAGTGTCGACCAATAATGCTTGGGCAGTCGAATAATTTCTCGCCTCGACTTGCAAATCTGCGTCGGGCGCCATTCGAATCGCCTTAATGTACGGTCGCGATACCGTCGCACATTGCGCCGGTGATTCTGAGCCATGAAATTGAACGACGTCGATGGGCGCCTGGGCCAAAACTTCTTCTATCAACGTCGAGTCGGTGTCAACGAAAAGTCCGACGGTAGTGACGAAAGCCGGCAGTTTTTCAATAATCGTCTGCGCACTACGGGGATCAATACTGCGCGGACTTTGTGCGTAGAAGACGAAACCGAGTGCGTCGACTCCCAACTCCACGGCTAGCAGTGCGTCGTCTAATTTCGTAATTCCGCAGAATTTGACGCGCGTTCTGTATTCCATTGCCGGGCCGATCGTTGTGGGTCGGCATTATCCCATCTCCTGAGTGGTACGCAACCAAATTCACCGCATCGGACTTCGCCGCAGAAGTGCGTACCACACTTTGGCTACTTAACCAGACTTATAGAATCGTCATAGGTCATTGGCGAGACCTCAATGACCTATAGCAATGGGAAGCCAACGTTCTGCGAAGTCGTGCAATCCGATAATCCAAAGCGATCCGGATAGTCGACTCCGACCAAATACAGCCCGTCTGGTGGCGCTGTTTGACCGGCGGCAGTCCGATCTTGGGCGGCAA
>CAWLAW010000342.1:0-4442 GCA_963854885.1 Gammaproteobacteria bacterium
TTGCGTCGGCGACATCGACGGAAATACGAAAAAAATCATCGATGTTATCGCCGATGCCCGCGATAATTTGGCGATAGAGTTGCTCGCATTTCCTGAACTCGCAATTACTGGTTATCCACCCGAAGACCTACTCTTTCGGCCAGGACTTCATCGACGCGTTGAGCACGCGATTGAACAGATCAGAAAAGCAACACGTGGAATCACTGTTGCGGTTGGGCATCCGGAACAACAAGCGCGACAATTGTTCAACAGTTGTTCGATACTCGGCGAGCAAAAACTAATTGCCTGCTACCGAAAACGTCAGCTACCGAACTATGCAGTGTTCGATGAAAAACGCTACTTTTCATCTGGGACTGAGACTTACGTTTTAGCGATCAACGGATTCAAAATATCCATCAGCATTTGCGAAGATGTCTGGGAACCTGACACCGCAGTCGCCGCTCGCGCCGCCGGCGCTGAACTGATTGTGAACATAAACGCCTCTCCCTACCGCATCGAAAAGCGGACGGCACGCTTAGCCGCATTACGAACAGCTGTCGCAGCATCCAAACTCCCCATCGCCTACGTTAACCTCGTCGGCGGTCAGGACGAATTGGTTTTCGATGGCGGATCACTGGTCGTCGATAGCGAAGGTCACACTGTCGTTAACCTACGTGAATTTGAAGAATCTGTGAACCTAATCGAAATCGAGCGCACGAATGAGAAACTCGTATTTCGAGGCGCGAAAGATCGATTAACTGACAATCACGAGAACGTCTATCAAGCGCTCGTTTTGGGTGTTAGAGATTACATCTCAAAGAATCACTTTCCGGGCGTCGTGATTGGGCTATCTGGCGGTATCGATTCTGCGCTCACGTTAGCAATTGCGGTTGATGCAATCGGCGCCGACAAAGTACGCGCAATATCGATGCCATCTCAATATACCGCCCAAATGAGTATCGATGACGCCCTCGAACAAGCCCAGCGTGCTGGCTGCGAGTGCCACGTTATTCCAATCGGCGCACCGTTCGGCGCATTCAAAGACGTCTTGAAAGACGTCTTCGCCGGCACCAGCGAAGACGTTACCGAAGAGAACATGCAGGCTAGATGTCGCGGTCTAATCCTCATGGCCGTGTCCAACAAATTCGGCCAAATGGTGCTCGCGACCGGCAACAAAAGTGAAATGTCGGTGGGCTATGCAACGCTCTACGGCGATATGGCGGGCGGGTTTGCGCCATTAAAGGACGTTCCGAAAACGCTTGTGTATGCGCTGGCCAGATGGCGCAACTCGGACGCGGAAATTATCCCGATCCGAGTAATCGACAGACCGCCTACGGCCGAACTCGCGCCTGACCAAGCAGATACGGACAGCTTACCGCCATACGATGTCCTCGATCCGATTCTGGAGCACTACATCGAGAACGACTTAACCCCGTTACAGATTTCCGCCAAAGGGTTCGACCTGGAGACAGTTAAACGCGTCGCGAAGATGGTCGACCGCAACGAGTACAAGCGTCGCCAGGCAGCCCCTGGAGTTCGTATATCGGAGCGTGCATTTGGGCGAGATAGACGATTTCCAATTACGTCTCGCTACAGCGAACACGACCCCGTTCCCAAGAACACGAACACTTGAGTCGCCGGACTATCGAACCGCCGTTTTATTAACTTCGGTGATGCCTGGATGATTTGGATAGTTGATTTCCAGCACCCGAAGTGCGTCATCGGACAGCTCGTTGAGCTCCAGGACCTTGTAAGATTTTGCCAATAAAACTAGCGCTTCCGGCATTGCCGGCGTCTGCTGAAAATTCTCAACGACGTTACGCGCGCGATTGACCGCCGCAACGAAGGCACCTCGGCGCATGTAAAAATTTGCCACGTTGACTTCATGCTGGGCCAAAATATTGCGTAAGTGACGCATGCGTAGTTTTGCATCTTCTGCATATGGGCTCTTTGGGAACTCCTGCACGAGGCCGGAAAAATCCTTAAACGATCGTAACGCCGCACCCGGATCCCGTTGCGATGGATCGCGAGCGATGATGCGCTGCGTGAGTCCTTTGCCGACATTAAAGTTAACTAAACCGCGTAAGTAATACGCATAGTGGGTATGTGGATGTGTTGGGTTAAGCTGCAGGAATCTATCGATCTGCCCTAAAGCGTCGGCGGAGTTCTCTGATTTGTAATAACAATAAGCCAATTCAAGCATCGCCTGGGAGGCATACGGTCCAAATGGATACCGCGTTTGGAGACGCTGGTAATTTTCGATTGCACCGCCGCACTGACCCGTATTTAGAGAATCCTTGGCCGCGTGATACAGCTTATCCTCGGGCCAATTATCCGGTGAATCATCCTCTTCCTTGCCGAATATACTGCAGCCACCCAGCCCGATGCCGATCGCAACCAGGCAGAGAATCGTAACAATCCTAAGTATCGTTCGCCGGTAATTTGGTATCGGCGGCAGCTGGGGAGATAATTCGTTCATAAATTCCATGATTTTAAGTTCGGCACTATTGTATGACTAAGTATTTGTTTGCACCACTTCGGACTAGCGCGAAGCGCCAGATGGCGGCTCGTGGCTGATGTACGCCACCATCAAGCCGAATTCACCGACGCCGAAGCCGGTATGCGGCTCGATCAAGCGCTAGCGCAACTCTTTACAGAATATTCGCGCACCGCAATCAAGCAATGGATCGAAGCCGGCCAAGTGACCGTCAATTCGAGTGCTTGTCGCCCGCGTTATTGTGTAAGGAGCGGAGACAGTGTGCGATTCAGCGCGACACTAGACGCTAGTAACGATTTAATCCCGGAGCCCGTCGCGTTCGACGTAATGCACCTCGATGATGCCTGTCTTGTGGTTAATAAACCGCCAGGTTGTGTCGTTCATCCCGGCGCAGGAAACCCGCGCGCCACACTGGCCAATGGCCTGGTTCACCGATATCCAGAGCTAGCGGCGTTGCCGCGCGCCGGGCTCATTCATCGCCTCGATAAAAACACCTCGGGTCTGCTTGTTATCGCCAGAAATAGTCATGCGTACCAACACCTCACTCGTCAAATGGCAGCTCGTAGTATCAAGCGTATTTACGATGCGCTCGCGATTGGAAAGTTCATTTCTGGTGGCACAATCGATGCCGAAATTGGTCGAGATCCGCTAAATAGGACCCGCATGCGCGTTCGTGCTGGCGGCAGATCCGCAGTGACGCATTTTCGAATCGCGTCAAAGTTTCGCGCGCACACTCACTTGCAAGTCGAATTGGAAACTGGGCGCACCCATCAAATACGGGTCCATTTAGCGCACATTAAGCATCCCATCGTGGGTGATTCTCGTTATGGCGCCCGGTTACTATTGCCCGTCGACCCTAGCCCAGCTCTGGAGCGTTGTATGCGTAGCTTTTCGCGTCAAGCGCTTCACGCTCGGCGACTCGAATTCGATCACCCACAGCACGGTGAGCGGATCACCGTCAACGCTCCAATGCCACAAGACATGGCAGAGCTTATCGACGCATGTCGAGCAGACAGCGCGGCTGCCAGTATCTAACCAGTGGACCTGATAAGGCCGAATGTTTCGTTTCCCAAGACGATTACGGCATTTACGACGACGCGAGACGGTGGCATGAGCGCCGGCAAATTTAGGGGCCTAAACCTGGCTCAGCATGTTGGTGACGAACCAGCTGCAGTGGAATCAAATCGGCGTCGGCTGGTTAGCGCATGCAGGCTGCCAAGCACACCAATTTGGATGAATCAGATTCACGGTACGACGATCATCGATGCGGGCGAAATCGCGAATACAAAGTTAATCAGCGCCGACGGCGCCTACGCAGGCGAGCCCAATTTGGTCTTGGCGATACTCAGTGCCGACTGCCTGCCGATTGTAGTTTGCGACGATCTCGGTCAAGAACTCGCACTGATTCACGCCGGGTGGAAAGGATTATTTCGCGGCATTGTTGAATCTGCGATAGGTAAATTTCAGGCGCCGCCGGCTCGACTTCTAGCTTGGATTGGTCCGGGAATTAGCCAGCACGCTTACATCGTCGACGACCAGTTTCGCCAACGTTTTATCGATTTCGACAGCCAACTCAAGTGTTCGTTTTTTCCAGATGGCGCGCACTGGCGGGCCGATCTTTACAAAATCGCGGAGCACTTGCTTAATCGATGCGGGGTTATTCAGGTCTCGAGGTATGGCGGATGCACGTTTAATGACGTTGAGCGGTTCTACTCTTACCGACGCGATGGTTCGACTGGGCGCATGGCGACAATCGGATGGCTTTCTCCAAGCCCATGACCGTTCGGCCGTGCGACGATATCATTGCACCTAATCATTTAAGTGGCAGGGTAAAATAATCTGCTTGCGGCGAATATTGCCGTCGGCGTAGCGCTAGCACTTAACTCGTCGACCTCGACTAAGGTGGGCAATGACGAAAGTTTAGCGCCGAGTGCCTGCTAAAATGATCTGGATAAATAGATTTAGC
>CAWLAW010000343.1:0-4420 GCA_963854885.1 Gammaproteobacteria bacterium
TGCGCAAAGAGAAAGTTTACGAAACGAGTTCCGGCTCGATTATAGACGGAACATTTGTTCCAGATCACTACACCTATGTCCGTAAAAGCAAAAAGAAGCCGCGTAAGGTCGACATGCGCTTCAATCGGGAAATATTGGAAATCGAAACCGTCGTAGACGCGCAACGATGGACGGCGGCACTTGCCGCTGGCGTACTAGACAAGTTGGTTTATCAGGCCGCTTTAATGGAAGATCTGGCAGCCGGGAGGCAGGAGTTAGAATATTTGATTGCCGATCGTGGCAAAGAAAAAACCTATCGCCCCGAAATCCAGGAAACCGGCCTGATCGATACCAGACTTGGACAACTGGAAACCATTAAAGTCGTACGGGAATCAAAAAACAGCAAAAAGAAAACTGTCTTTTGGTGCGCCTCAAAATTAGATTTTCTGCCCGTTCGAGTTCTACACAGAAACAAGGACGGATCGGAGACGATTGTTTCATTGATACAATACAAAATCCCGACGCGGTCGCGCGGCGACTAACCGCGTGGAGCCCAAATAACTGAGATTAGAAAATCAGTTGTTTAATTTTTGCATAAGCGCCTCGGCATCCGATCGCGTTTGAAATTCGGTTTCGTCTGAGAGAATCGTTCTAAGCTCACTCAAGGCGCCGTCCTTGTCTTCGGACAGCGCCAAGCCACTCGCGTAATGATAACGAATGTCCCGATTCGCCGGCGCCGATTCAACGGCGCGAGATAATATGCCCAGCGCCTGCTCCCGGCTACCGCGGTGTAACATTATCCAACCATAGGTATCCATAATTTCTGGTCTCGTCGGCGCGGCCTCAAATGCCCGCCGACCAAATTCAAGCGCGCGATCGTCATTAGACTCATCAAACATCCACGCAAGATTGTTCAACGCGACGATATTCATCGGATCGCTTTGCAAGATTTTTTCATACTGCTCTATAGCCGTTGCTCGATCGCCTTGCTCGGAACCGTCGATGGCGACGACTACTCGCACCGCGGTATCATCCGGATGGGCATCTAACCACTGTTTATACAGCGATTGGTCAACGCTACCGAGCGCTTTCTGAGCCGCATATATTCTCAGTATCGAGCGAGAATCGGCGTGCAGCTTATGTGCGTGTTGGTAGCTAGAGAGCGCTTTCGAGAAATTCGATTGAGCAAAATCAATATCACCCGACAACACGGTTCCTTCAATTTTAGCCGCTAATTTTTCCTGCGCGATAAGCGTTGTCGCCAGGTTCTTCGCTTGCCCAAATTCCTGTCTACGTATATAAATATTAGCCAAGGCAACGTGAGCTTTAATTGCGCCTGAAAATCGCGGGACGATTTTTTGTAGCATCGTTTCAAAACCGTCACTGTCGCCGTTCGAGACATAGACCTGGGCTCTCAACTGCATGATTTGACGACTATCCGGATAACGCGCGAGTAACGCATCTGCCGCGCTACCCGCCTCTTCGAAATTGCCGGCTAAAACCTTAACCAGTACATATTCCATCTGAACAGGTCCGGAATCGGGAGCTAAATTGTAGGCTTCGTCAATCACCTCTTGCGCTAATGCGACAGATTTTTTCCCTCTATAAAACCGAGCCAGCAACAGCCGCGGTTGGACCGCATCTGACGAATTGTCTCGCGCTTGCTTCCACAACTCGACCGCCCCCGCGGTGTCGCCGTCCGAAGTCAAAATCGATGCTAAGTAAACGAGCGCGTTAGGATCATTTGGTGTGTGTTTTAAGACGTCCTTTAGGCGCGACGCAGCGGTTTTTTTATCCCCTTCGTTTATCGCAAGTCGAGCTAAATTGAAATTAGCGGGATGGAATGACGGATTAATGTTCAACGCTTTGGTAAAGTCAGCGCGCGCTTTATCCTTGTTGCCGAATGACCCGTGGAGAAAACCGCGTAAATTATAGTACAAGGGATCGTCCGAATGAGACTCCAACATTTCGTTCGCCACTCCAAGAGCCTTATCCTGGTCGCCTTGCTCCGCATAACCAAAGGCGTGCAGTACGCCGGCAAGAGGAAAGTCTGGTGCTTCCTTGCGGAGTTTGGCAAGCTCAACCATCGCTTCGTCGATTTCATCCGAACGCATTTTAGAAAACGCAATTTGCGTACGAATCGGTACGGATCCGGGATCTAATTCCAAAGCGCGTTCTAAGCTTGCTCGGGCCTCTGAAATTCGACCGTTTTTCAAATATGCTGTGCCGGGCAAGGCCAGTAAGCCTGGATCTGAAGATTCGGCTTCTGCCTGACCGCCATCGTCGAGAATTTCGGGCGCTATTCGACCTGCCGAAAGCTGCGCTGCGCCAAGCATGCGGCGGTATTCCTTGTTGCCCAGATCAATCGCCAATAATCGGTTCAAATATTCCTCTGCCGCAAAAAATTCGGATAGCCGCATATGTATCGCCGCGGCCTGAGCCAGACTCTCCTTATGAGTCGGTAGTGCTAGCAGGACTTTGCGCAGGTGCATGAGCGCGACGCTCGGCTGCTCTAGCTGTCTTGCGATAATGGCTCTTAAATATAGTGAGCGCGGGTTTTCATGGGATTGCTCGCCAATCGCATCCAAGTCCGCCAAACCCAATTGCGGATTACGGTTCTGAACATGTGCCGCGGCTCTGCGAAGCAATATATTCGGATGATTCGGAATCAGTTCCAATGACTTAGAGTAGCTTGCGACACCATCGGCAAAGTTTTTGTCACGCGTATCCAAGTCACCTTTTAAGGCCCAAATTTCGCCATCAGCGACATTCGCGCTCAAGGCCTCCTCGATATATCGTCGAGCACTGTCAGTTTTGCCTAACGCGATTGCCGCGCGAATTCCTTCACGCCGAGTTTCTAGATTATCGGAGTCCAATTTGAGTGCCCGTTCAAGCGCGTCATACGCTTCTTCGTAACGTCCGACAGCAAGATCGAGGGTTCCTTGTAGTCCAAGCCATGTGGCGTTCGATTCGACGAAGTTTACCGCAAGCTCGGCCGCGGCATTACTGGTGTCTCCGCTTCTAAGCATCGCTTTTACGATTGCAATATTTAGCTCGTCACCACTTTGTCCATTTGTCCGCGCGCGTGTGAGTTCTTTTAACGCGGCTGGCGGATTAGCAACTTGCAAATACGTCTGTCCAAGTAGGAATCGCGCTTGCGCGTTTTTGGGTTCTGCTTGGACAGCGTTCTTAAGTTCTATAAGTGCACTGCCATACTCCCCACTTGCAAAAAAGGCCGCTACGGGCTCAATGGGTCATTGCAACACCACGTTGAATTCTTGGGCTGGTGTGTGAAAGCCTAACGTTTTTCGCGGTCGGGTGTTTAAGCGCCTAGCAACCTTGTTCAAATCTACTTGGGTATAGCCAGACAGGTCAGATCCTTTGGGAAAATATTGGCGCAGCAAGCCGTTCGTATTTTCATTGGTTCCTCGCTGCCACGGAGAGCGTGGGTCGCAGAAGTAAACGTCAATATCTGTTGCCAGAGAGAACGCTTTGTGGTCGGCCAGTTCCATCCCGCGGTCCCACGTTAAGGTTTGGCGAATGATGTCGGGCAGTTTCCGCATTTGCGATGTCAGTGCAGTTGTCACACTTTTAGTGTCTTTCCCTTCGACTTTTACGAGCACGGTGAAGCGCGTAGTTCGTTCTACCACGGTCGCTATGTGGCTGTTGTTCGAGCCGCTAATCAAGTCTCCTTCCCAGTGACCGGGAAGGGCTCGGTCTTCAACTTCCGCTGGCCGCTCGCGGATAGAAATTCCGTCTATTATCTGTCCTCGGTTGCCACCTCGATTACCCGCGCGTGATTGCCGAAATTTTCGGCCGCGACGTAAATGCTTCTGCAGTTCTTTCTTTAATATCCCACGCGACTGAATAAATAAACTCTTGTAGATCGTCTCGTGCGACACCTGCATCGAATCATTCTCTGGGTAGGTGAGTTGCAACCATCCCGCTATTTGTTCGGGAGACCAGTCCAACTTCAGTTTTGTTATGACTCTTTGTCGGAGCCTACCAAGCGCTGCCAACCGGCAGCGTTTAGGACGTGTGCCACCTCGCCACGCTGCCGCCTCCGCCGACGTAGCCCGATAGCTTCGCACAGTGCCATTGCGATTGATTTCTCGGCTAATGGTTGATGGACTTCTCGACAGGGCCCGCGCGATACCGCGGATACTATCTCCGGCAACCAGACCTCGCGATATTTCCTCGCGCTCCGCTAAGGTGAGGTGACGCTCGGAGCGAACCCGTAGCGCCGGCTCGATCCCGCCAAATTGACGCAGAAATCCGAAAACCGAAGGCGGGCTCTTGCCGATTTCTCGAGCAATATCACTCAGCGAGGAACCGTCGTGCCATCGCTTCCATATTAACGCTTTGTCTGGGGTAGTCATGTGCGGTCGCTTGGTCATGGATCCATCCCATCTTAAATATGGCTTATCTAAGATGGTGTTGC
>CAWLAW010000344.1:0-4411 GCA_963854885.1 Gammaproteobacteria bacterium
GAGATCGTCATTGTCGACGAATTTACCGGTCGAACGATGGCGGGAAGAAGGTGGTCCGAAGGGCTGCATCAAGCCGTAGAGGCGAAGGAGGGTGTAGCGATACAGCTAGAGAACCAGACCCTGGCCTCTATAACGTACCAAAATTATTTCCGACTGTATGAGAAGCTGTCAGGCATGACCGGTACAGCCGACACGGAAGCATATGAATTTCAACAAATTTACGGACTTGAGGTCGTCGTGATCCCTACGCACCGCGATATGGTCCGCGAAGATTTAGGTGACGTAATATTTTTGACGGCAGAAGAAAAGTATGCGGCCATAATCGACGACATTAAAGAATGTATCGATACTGGGCAGCCGGTGCTAGTCGGAACGGCGTCAATCGACAGTTCAGAATACCTATCTGGTTTACTTGAAAAAGAAAAAATTAAGCATCAAGTGCTAAACGCAAAATTCCACGAAGGCGAGGCACAAATAATCGCCGATGCGGGGCGCCCGGGTACGGTGACCGTTGCGACGAATATGGCAGGTCGCGGTACAGATATCGTATTGGGCGGAGGACTAGAAGCCGAACTAGCTAAACTTCCCGATCCAAGCGAAGAAAAAGTTTCTGAATTAAAGACTGATTGGCAAAGCAGACACGATCGAGTACTCGAATCTGGTGGACTGCACATCATTGGCACTGAACGCCATGAGTCTCGACGTATCGATAATCAGCTCCGCGGCCGATCTGGACGGCAAGGCGATTCGGGATCTAGTCGCTTCTACTTGTCGCTTGAAGACAACTTGATGCGCATTTTTGCGTCCGAGCGAGTCGCAGGACTAATGCAAAAGCTCGGCATGGAAGAGGGCGAAGCAATCGAGCACCCGTGGGTGACAAAGGCGATAGAGAACGCGCAGCGAAAAGTCGAGGGGCGCAATTTCGATATTCGTAAGCAGCTTTTGGAATTCGATGATGTCGCGAATGATCAGCGCAAGCATGTCTACGAACAGCGTCGCGAATTAATGGAGGCCGAAGACGTCTCGGAAAATATTAAGGGCATCCGACACGATGTTGTTGAGGAATTTATTGATCAATTTATTCCTCGCCAAAGTTTCGATGAATCCTGGGATGTTGATGGATTAAGTAGCGGACTGGAAACTAAATTCGCGCAACAGTGCGACGTCGCGAAGTGGCTGGAAGAAGACGACCAGCTCGACGAAGAGGGGCTTCGAAAGAAAATTTTAACGCATATTGAAAGTGCATATAACGCAAAGGACGAACTCGTCGGTTCTGAAGTATTACGCCAGTTCGAAAAAGCGATCATGCTGCAGGTTTTGGATAGCCATTGGAAAGATCATCTTGGGTCCATGGATTATCTACGCCAGGGCATTCATCTTCGCGGGTTTGCGCAAAAAAATCCGAAGCAAGAATACAAGCGTGAAGCTTTCGAGATGTTCTCTCGCATGCTCGAAGAGATAATGCGAGAAGTCGTTTCGGTGCTTTCGAAAGTAGAAGTTAAAGCGCGCGAAGATGTTGACGCAGTTGAAGAGCAACGACGAAAAGAAGCCCAATCGATGCAATTCCAGCACAGTGCACCAGACAACGCCTTGGCTAACGAACAGAACGATGTTCAGGACAATGCCCCGTTCGTGCGCAAGGGTAAGAAAGTCGGTCGCAACGATCCATGCCCGTGTGGTTCTGGAAAGAAGTATAAACAATGTCACGGTAAATTAGCCTGACATAAGGCGCGCAGAAATGACGAACGCTAATCCGGTTCCTCTGCCTGTCGCTGGTATCCGCTTGTCGAGCGCCGCGGCAGACATACACGGCGAGGCGCGTGACGATCTTGCTTTAGTTGAATTGTCATCTGACGCACGTACCGTAGGGGTGTTCACCCGGAATAAATTCTGTGCCGCGCCAGTAATAATTGCGCAACAGAATTTAGCGGCCCGCTCGCCGAAGTTTCTAATTTTCAACGCCGGGAACGCCAATGCGGGAACCGGGGCAAACGGCTTAGCCGACGCGCAGTCGATTGTCTCAGAGGTTGCACGGCTTACTGGTTGCGAAGACCAGGAAATCCTGCCGTTCTCGACTGGTGTTATTGGCGAGCGTTTACCGTGTTCTAAAATTCTCCGGGAATTGCCCAGCTTAGTTAGTTCATTGCACGACGACAATTGGCTTGCTGCTGCGGCGGCCATAATGACAACCGACCTTAAGGCTAAACACTTTTCCATTCAGGTTACGCAAGATGAGACGACCTATACCGTTAGTGGTATGACGAAGGGTTCGGGAATGATTCATCCGAATATGGCGACGATGCTGGCCTTTATCGCTACGGATGCCGACATCGATCAATCTAATCTTCAAGCGGTGCTAAGTAAATTTGTCGGCACGTCATTTAACAGAATTACGGTAGACGGAGATACGTCAACAAATGACGCTTGCATCTTGTCGGCAACCGGAGCGATGTCTGACGGTACGCCGCTAAGCCCTCGGCATCCGCACTGGGACGCAGTAATTGATGGTATCGGGACAATATTCGATGCACTGGCTAAATCGATCGTCCGTGACGGCGAAGGCGCAACAAAATTCGTCGAAATTGACGTGGATGGGGCGTCGGAACAGGACAATCTTAGTGTCGCGATGACTGTAGCTAAATCACCGCTCGTAAAAACAGCTTTGTTTGCTAGCGATCCGAATTGGGGCCGAATTTTAGCGGCAATAGGTCGAGCGCCGGTTGAGGCGCTGCGCATTGACGAGGTTTCAATTTGGCTGGGCGACTATCAAATCGTTGAGAGGGGTGAATTGGTCGCTGCTTACGACGAATCCGTTGCTGCAAAAATAATGGAAAAATCTGACATTGGCTTGAAGATCCGCCTTGGAACTAGTGGTAACGTTGTGCGAGTTTGGACATGCGATTTTTCGTACGACTACGTTCGGATAAATGCCGAGTATCGCTCTTAGCGACTTCGTGCGGTTCGCCTAGCCTGCGCAAGAGATTAGCGCTGGCGGGGACCTAACCCCTGCTCTAGCAGGCAAAGATTGCCGGACTTATCGCTGGTAAGGCTAGTTAAACTCCCACCATGTGGGGATCTGATCGCGAAGACATCGAGGTGTTTTTTGAAGCCAATTGTCGAAGTTGTAGCGGCGGTTATCCGTCGCGCCGACGGACGTCTGTTGATTTCCTTACGACCTGATGGCGCCGACCAGGGTGGACTTTGGGAGTTCCCCGGTGGCAAGCGCGAACGGAAAGAAGGTCGAATCGAGGCGTTGCGTCGTGAGCTCCGTGAAGAGCTCGGTATCGAAATTGGCGAGCCGCTTCCACTGCTAAGACTGCGCTACGAGTATCCGACAAAGATTGTCGATCTCGACGTTTGGGAAGTACTACGATGGAATGGAACGGAACGAGGTTGTGAAGGCCAGCGCATTGCGTGGGTTTCACTGGACGAACTCAATTCGTACAATTTTCCGGCGGCAAACAGAACTATCGTATTGGCAGCGCAGTTACCGCGCGCATTAATAACCCTACCCGCCGATTTTCAACCCACTGTAAATTCTCTCGAACGTATTACAGCGTGGCGAGAAATGGGCATCGGATGTCTCGCAAGCGGCTCATACGATTTCTATGCCGAGCAACACGCGGCTGGTGATCGAAGTGTCGAAAATTCGATTGTGAGGTTAGAAAGCGCGGAAAAAATGCGCCACCTCGCGCCAAATTTATTCACAAAGCCAGCCGACGCAATCGCACGCGGTGGTAAGGCTGGCTCCACAGCGGTGGTATGTTGCACCATTTCGGAGCTTCATTGGATTGAGCGTCACTCAATGGGTCTGGGAGTTGTTGATAAAACGTCTTGGAAAATCAAGCATCGCAACGAGGTTGCGACCGATTGGGATCGCGTCCTCGAATTAGTCGTGCAATTAACGACTCCTATGTACCTCGAGACGGGCGATTTAGCCGATATCACAGAAGCCGTCTCAGGCGGTTTTCAGGGGATCATCTTAGACAGTGTGTACTGGGACAAAGACCCGCACATAACAGCGCGCGATCTTGTGGAGTCAATGGGCCGTGTCTGTATAGCCTGAACTATTTATTTGCCCCGCGACTAGATTTCCATTGCGACAATCAAATTGCACAACATTGGAGATCGAAGCTCACGGTTTCTTTAACTTGGGTTGGCCGGCCTTTCGAGTCCGGCGGGGTGAAAAACCGAACGACAAATCGGTGTTTTCCACCGCTAATTTCTGGAAAAACGTTAACCGAGTTGTCGACGAATAATCGGATTAACTGGTATTGCAAAGCAGGATCAAGTTGCTGCTGATAGAGCCCCTCATCGACAGAAAGACTGCGTGTGACGGAACTTTCACGCAGCATCCGCAGGACTTTCGCCACGGCCTTCTCGACGACTTGTAAGTCGGACGTCCAATCCT
>CAWLAW010000345.1:0-4388 GCA_963854885.1 Gammaproteobacteria bacterium
TAAGACACCGTTTGCATAAGCCACCCCACGGTTAACCCGCAAGGCCGTGATTTCGAGCTCTTGTTCTTCATGGTGGTGTCGCCAAATGACACTGCAGTCCGCCGAGTCAACGGCCAACGTGTCGGAGGGGGTCGTGAAATAAAGTGCGCCGTCGATATGTAGAATCGATGTGTGGAAGGATCCAAGCTCCTCGACTTTGAGCTGGCAAACGAGTCCAAGGCGCGAGACATTCTCTTTGTTGATTTGCGTAATTGGGACGTAGCGTTGGCCATTAATATTATAGTTATAACTTGGCCAATTTGTGTTGGGTGGACTCGCAGTATCGACAGAACCAAACCCACCGACAAGAATGGCGAGCAGGGCCGCGCCTCCAGATAAAAGTGCACTCATTTATTGTCTCCGCTATTTGGACTCAGCACTATACCTCTTTCTGAACCTCGCTTGGCGCCGCCGTAACCGAGTGTTCAGTCGAACAACTAAACCCTACGATAGGTGCGCAACATGCCAGTCGAGGGACGCGGGTTCAGCCGTAGTAGCGAGAATTGGTTTCGCAGGACAGCTTAAGCCTCGCTCGGTATTTCGCTGACTATCGCCTTGAGTTTATCCAGGTGCTGCTGCGCACTAAGGTCGCCACCTAAGGTGCGCAGGCACAAATGCGACAATCCCGCTTCTCGCCAGCCGCGCACTCGAGACTGCCATTCGGACTCTCGAGGCCCGACGACGGCTACTCCCGCTTCGGTTCCGATTGAGTTCGCGTCGCGCCCGGCGGTTTGCGCTTGCTCTTTTATTCGACCATCGAGTTCCGGAAATTGCTCCGGAGAGCACAATACAAACCAGCCGTCTGCTTGGGTTGCAATGCGTTTAACCACCGACACCGCCGGTGCAGATTCCGCGCCGATCCAGATTGGAATCGGCCGTTGAATCGGTAATGGGTTCAGTCCGGCACCGTTTATTTGGTCCCAGGTCCCGTTAAATTCGACGCTCGGTTCGCTCCAGAGTAACTTGAGTAACTTCAATTGCTCGTCGCAACGCGCGCCTCGCGTTTTAAAATCCTGATTCATCATGCGATATTCATGCTCGTTTGATCCCACCCCAATGCCGAGGCGTAACCGCCCGTTTGCTAGGATGTCGAGTTGTGCGGCTTGCTTGGCGAGCAACGCAGTTTGGCGCAGCGGTAAAATGATCACCGACGGCACGAGTTCGATTTTATCTGTGATCCCCGCGATGAACGACATCAACGTCATCGGTTCGTGTAAATGGCCGCTGTCGGGCCGTATCACCTGATCGGGCACTCTTAAGTGAGTAAAGCCTAGCTCTTCAGCAAGCACCGCATATGCTTTTATCGCGCCGATATCATTTTCCATTTCCCGTACCGGGAGCGACACGCCAATCTTCATCAGTTTTAGCCTCTACAATATAACGACGAAAAAAAACGGCGCCGATTGGCGCCGCACAGTGATCGAAGAATTCGACTACGCAACCCCAGCGCCAGAGCCGGTGATCTCACCAAGACGCTGAGTGAGCAACATATTCTCGCGGTAGTCGATCGGGATAACGACCAAGCTCGGCCCCTCCTCCTGAAATGCTGCTTCTAGCTCGCCGGCCAGATCGACGGAATTTTTAACGTCGTGCATTCCCCAATCGAAAGCAGCAGCAAGCTGTGACCAGTTCGGGTTAGTAAACGCGAGATCCGTGTGCTTGCCAAATTGCGCCTCTTGCTTCCAAGCGATCAGGCCGTATTCAAAGTCTTCCCATACCATCATCACGAGGTTGCAACCGAGTCGCTTCGCTGTTTCCATTTCTTGGACGTTCATCAGGAAGCCTGCATCGCCACAAATACCGAGTATTCGCCGATCAGGGTTGATTAGGCTCGCCGCGATTGCGCCGGGTAAGGCGAATCCCATCGAACAAAAGCCATTAGGAATAAGGCAGGTGTTCGGTTCGTGACAATGGTAGTTTCTCGCGATCCACATTTTGTGTGCACCGACGTCGGACAGCACGATGTCATCCGGTCCCATAACCTGCCGTGCATCCCACAAGGCTTTTTGCGGACGAATGAGATCGGTTGTTTCATCAGCGGCGTGCGCCGAAAATTCAGCTTGCATTTGCTTACGCGAATCAGCTTGACCTGACAAGTCGTACTCGGGCACCCGGTAGCCATTAAATCGTTCGTTGAACAGCCACAAGGTATGCGCCAAATCCCCGACTAGCTCAACTTCAGGATGATAAAATTCGTCGATTTCAGCGGGCAGAAAATCAGCATGGATAATCGTTTTATCACCGTTCGGATTCCACAGGCTCGGATGGTATTCGACCATGTCGAACCCCAAGGTAATCACTAGGTCTGCCTCGTCAATCACAATTGTCGGTAGGTCTTTGGCGCCGAGCCCGATCGTATACAGACAATAATCAGCGTCCATGTCGACGCAGCCCTTGGCCATAAACGTCGAGAGCACGCCAATTCCGGTTGTTTCACACAACTTCCGCAACTGTGCGCTTGCGCGTCGTCGAATGCAGCCATTCCCGGCGATGATTACTGGACGTTTTGCAGAGGTGATTAGGTCGAATGCGCGGTTCGTGATTTTGTCGTCTACTACCGGGCGGCGGAACCGTTGTGGTTTCATCGGCACGGAGTTCGTTTCGTGCTTCGCCACATCTTCAGGTAGTTCGATATGTACGGCCCCCGGTTTTTCAGAACGGGCGATCCGAACTGACTTCCTGATGATCTCGGGGATCGTATTCGCATTAAGGACAGTGGTCGCCCATTTTGTGACCGGCTCGAACATTTTAACCACATCCATAATCTGATGAGATTCTTTGTGCAGTCGAGAGGTCGACCCTTGTCCGGTTAAAACAAGCATCGGTGAGCGATCCATGTTGGAGTCGGCGACTCCGGTGATTAGGTTTGTCGCGCCTGGACCCAAAGTGCCGAGACAGCCCGCGGGTTGGCCCGTCAACCGGCCGTGTATCTCTGCCATAAACGCAGCGCCTTGTTCGTGCCGAGTTAGGACAAATCGGATCTGGTCGGATTCCTCCAGCGAAATCATGAAATCGGCGTTTTCCTCGCCCGGCACCCCGAATATATACTCGATGCCCTCTTCTTCGAGGCATTTAACCATTAAATCGGATGCTTTCATCGAGTACTCCGCCAGGTGCTATAGATTATGCAAAACGTAGCCTAACTATCGGTCGAAAATCGCGTTTCGTCAATTGATACGACGATGCAACTACGTTCGATTAATAATATTGCGGCGCCGACCGACACAGCGGCGCAAGCCCCGTGAGTAGTGGGACCGAGTATCGTTGTAAGATAGGCGTTGTTCAGAAAATAAATTGTGCTTTAGTAACACTTTATTAACGAGGAAAAATTTGCGTATGAGTACCGCGACACCTATCACAGCACCGATGGCGGCGAGCGTCGTTAGCATCGACATCGAAACCGGAGACACGATCACCCAAGGCCAACAGGTTGCCGTGCTTGAAGCGATGAAAATGCACCACATCATTGAGGCCGAAGTAAGTGGAACGGTGGCAGAGATAAAAATCCAGGTGGATGACGTTGTCAACGAAGACGACGTACTCATATTGATTTCAGAAGCGAGCCAGTCGGGAAATTTTGAGCGCGCAACCGCGACACTAGACTTGGACGGCGAACGGGTCGATTTGGACGAAGTACTCGCGCGACACAAAATTACATTGGACGAACAACGTCCCGATGCGGTCGCGAAACGGCGCAAGTTCGGTGCGCGAACCGCGCGTGAGAATGTTGAAGATTTGTGCGACGAAGACAGCTTTCTCGAATATGGACAGCTCGCGATCGCGGCTCAGCGACGCCGGCGGACGGTCGAAGATCTCATGCATCGTACCCCTGCCGACGGCATGATCGCGGGCTTCGGTACAGTTAACGCAGCGCAATTCGGCGAAGACGAATCGCGCTGCGCGGTTCTTGCTTACGACTATACCGTGCTCGCAGGTACCCAAGGCCACCACAATCATAAGAAAAAAGATCGGATGTTCGAACTTGCTGAGAAATCGAAGTCACCGATCGTTTTCTTTACTGAAGGCGGTGGCGGTCGGCCCGGAGATGTCGATACCGACGACTTATTTATGAGCTGGTTAGATATAAAAACGTTCGCAACCTGGCCTCAGCTAAGCGGTATCGCGCCGCGCATTGCGGTCAACTCGGGACGCTGCTTCGCTGGTAACGCAGTGATTTTTGGCTGTGCCGATATCACTATTGCGACACAGAATTCGAATATCGGCTTGGCCGGTCCCGCAATGATCGAAGGTGGCGGGCTGGGCAAATACACGCCCGAAGATATTGGCCCCATTGAGGTCCAGGCTGCCAACGGCGTAGTCGATATCACTTGCGCAGACGAGCTTGAAGC
>CAWLAW010000346.1:0-4385 GCA_963854885.1 Gammaproteobacteria bacterium
AGAACATCAGCTTCCCAAGCTGAATACGTGGGTTCGATTCCCATCACCCGCTCCAGATCCGCGACAAATTAATTAGACATCATCAACTTGAACAGTATCTCAGAAATCAGAAATTTTGATCTCGAAGCAGAAGTCGAGCGCCTCTATAGTGCCGACCTGCCGTATCACAATTTCCAGCATGCCATCGATACGATCGACGCTGCTGAACACATCACGGCGCGTTGCTTGGAAGAAGGCATTCGAGTGGAGCATCGAGTCGTGTACTACGCCTTATTGTTTCATGATGCAGGATTTTCAGAAGACCATTTAGCCTTAGGGTTCGAAACCAAAGAGGCCTATTCGGCCGATCTCGCTGCTGATAAACTTCAGCAAATTGGCGTTGGACGAAAGATCATCGAAAAAGTTGTTGCGGCAATATTGAGCACCCACAAGGACGCAAGCTTTGTCACGGTCGAGCAAAAAGCGGTTCGCGCCGCTGATTTATCGGGGTTGGCAGCGACCTATGACATATTCCGCGAGAATACGGCCAACTTGAAAATAGAGCACGAGGATTTCATTGGCGAGTCATTGACGTGGCCAGAATGGGTCAGCAACGCCAACAAGACGATACGATTTTATCTCTCACAAGAAATTCGCCTAACGAGTTATTTCGTCAATGAGCACGGCGAATCCGCTTTTCGTCAAGCCGTTCGAGAAAATTTGGAACGCCTCGTCGCGGAAAGCGATGAAACTGGAGATTCGATTAGCCTGCGCTAGCTGAGCTGAAACCAAAGCACACTAATTAGTCGTCCGAATCACCAATTTTCAGCAGTATGAAATCGCTATCGGACTCAATTAATTTTGACCGCATCGATTGGATTTTCGCTAAATCCGAAAATGGCCCCACGTGAACGCGATACCAAACGTCCTGGCCGTTGATTACCACCCGGTGAATTTTCGCGAGAATTCCGCGCAATGCCAAGCGCGCTTTTGCACGGTCCGCATCTTCATAAGATTTGAACGAACCAACCTGGAGTACGTAAGTTCCGTGCTTGAAGTCTTGCCGTTCCTGCTCGGTACTTTTGGAGATTTCCCAATCGGGCACTTTGACTTCGACTTCGGGAAGGATTTTGTAGAAATTGAATTCTCGCTTCGGCAGAGCCCGATCCATTTGCTCCTCAAAATTGACAGTTTGGGATGCGCCAGTTTCTTCTTGGCGAGTGGAATCGCGATCGGCAACCGATGCTCGATTAAAATGCTCGCCACGCCAGAAATACACCGCAACAGCGCAAACTAAACCAATGCCCAATCCACTTGCAAAAGACACCCAGCTGCCGAGCGGGCGTTGCTTTGCTTTCGCTTTGGCGGCGCTATTCTTATAGTCGCGCGCCATTACATCGCCTCTGGCGCGGAGACGCCGAGTAGGTCCAAGCCGTTAGCAATAACCTGCTTAACGGCGCCGATAAGCACGAGTCTGGCATTGCGTTCGGTATCGTCGTCGCTGATGATGCGATGGCCCGCGTGATAGTAGCCGTGGAAACTGGCGGATATTTCACGCAAATACGTGGTGATTAAATGCGGTTCGCGATTGCGAGCGGATGTTTCAACAACTTCCGGATAACGCAATATTTGTGCAGCCAACTCCTTCTCCTTGGGATCGACTAGTCGATTAGTACTCGCCAATCCGTATTCCCGGTCCTCGCTGTAGCCTTGTTCTTGTAGCTGCTTAAATATCCGACAAATTCTGGCATGTGCATATTGTACGTAGTACACCGGGTTTTCGTTTGTCTGGGATTTAGCCAGATCTAAATCGAAATCAAGATGTTGCTCGGATCGTCGCGTGATGTAGAAAAATCGCGCAGCATCCCGGCCGACCTCCGCAATGAGATCTGCCAACGTGACGAATTCGCCAGAGCGCGTCGACATAGCAACTTTTTCCCCATCTCGGTAGAGTACGGCGAATTGTACGAGCAGTATCTCCAAGCGCTTGGAATCAAACCCTATTGCTTCGATTGCGGCATTCACGCGGGGCACATAGCCGTGATGATCCGCTCCCCAAATATTTACTAAATGGTCGAAACCGCGCTCGTACTTGTCTGCATGGTAGGCAATATCAGACGCGAAATAGGTTGCACTTCCGTTCTCGCGCACCACCACGCGATCTTTTTCATCGCCAAAGTTCGTACTTTTAAACCATTGCGCGCCTTCTTTCTTATAAAGAAAGCCACGTTCATCTATCAAGGAGACCATTTCGTTGATTCGATTCGATTCGACGAGCGAGCTCTCGGGAAACCAGTTATCGAAACTCACGCCGAACTGCAAAAGATCTGTTCGAATTTCATCGAGAATTTGATCTCGAGCGAATTGATGGACCTCCGCGTAGTTTGTTTCTCCGAGCGCGGACTTAGCACGTCGGATCAGCTCATCTATGCCGGTTTCTGCATCGCTATAATCGATCGGCGGAGATGCGAGTCCTTCCATCGCGCCGACAAACTTGTCGCGCTGGGTGCGGTGTAACTCGGCCGCCATTTTTTTTATGTAATCGCCTTGGTAGGCATTCGGCGGGAATTCGAGCGATATTTCATTGACTTCCAAGTAGCGCAACCAAAGGCTGGCGGCCAAGATATCCATTTGTCGACCTGCATCGTTCACATAGTATTCGCAACTCACATCATGACCGGTCGCTTTAAATATGTTCGCAAGAACTGCGCCGAACGCGGCGCCACGTCCGTGGCCAACGTGTAACGGTCCGGTCGGGTTAGCCGACACGAATTCGATTTGAACACGTTGACCCGATCCAAGATCTGAACGACCGTAGGCGACGCCCTCGTTTAGCGCTTGTCCGATACCTCGCATGAACGCAGCGTCGGCAATATGTAAGTTAATAAAACCGGGGCCAGCGATATCCGCGCGCTCTAAAATGGGATCCGAGTCGAGTCGATTAACGATCAATGTGGCTAATTCGCGCGGTGGCAGCCCAACGACTTTAGCGAGAACCATTGCGATGTTCGTACTAAAATCACCGTGATCGACGTTACGCGGCACGTCCAATTGAATTTCTGGGATATTTATCGTCTCGGCGGAGATGCCGCGCAATGCGGATCCAACGGCTTGCTGCAATGTCGTTCGTAATTGTTGCTTCAAAAAGATGTTCCTAGCGCACGCTGGGCACGCATTCTAACGCGTTCGGTTAACTCGCGCATAAACGAAATTTAACCAATTTAAAATCACCTACCGCACGACAGTAAGGCCGAGAATTTCCCAGTTTTGCATGCCGCCTCGATACCATTTTATTTTATCCGCTGGGTAGCCGAAATTCAGCAACGTTTTGATCGTCATTGGCGATTGGCCGCACCACATCCCGTTGCAAAACAATACTAAGGTTTTAGCCGCCGCATAATTCCACAGACCTTCGTGGTTTATTACGCCGAATTGCGCTTCGAGGATGTCCGCAATATTAAATGGGTCAGCCCCTGCACTTGGCGTGACATCGGTCCACGGAATATTCACCGAACCGGGTATCGTGCCATTTTCGATCCAAATTTTGGTCCGAGAGTCGATAACTTTTATCGTGTTATCACCTTCGCCAATTCTACGAAGGTAATCCAAAACTTCTAGCTCGCCTACGGGTCTCTACTCCGGGCGAAATCTTCATCGGTTGAATGCAATATGGCGGGCAATCACGAGGAGTCTGTGCGTAGTCTTTATTGACTTCATCGGTCGAGTTTTGCTCACGCATAATCGTGATACGTTCGTTGTTGTGCATCACCGATACGTTTTCGATGGATGCCGATATTTTCACCCTAAGCTCGTGATTCTCGGCAACTAGATTCGGCGCCGCCACAATCAGACTGAGGGTGAGTAACGTTTTAATCATCAGTTTCTCCAAGCAATCAATGTGAGGAAGTGCGATCGCGCAATCGGTACTCATTAGGTCGTATCCAACGGATCTATGTCGACCGACCAGCGGACATTGTTTCGCGCCGGTACTCCTTCACTAGTCTCAACGAAACGCTTAACGCTTGACGCCAGAATCCGCCGTGAGCTCGCAGTCAACATGACTTGCGCACGAAAACGACCTGCGCGTTTCTCCATAGCCGCTGGAATCGGGCCAAATATATCTAGACCTTTAATCTGTTCAGCTTTAACCGCTCGCGCGAGCGTCTGAAGGAACTTTATCGGTAGCTCAGGGCGCGGCGACTCGGCGCGAATTAATGCCATTGGAACGTAAGGCGGTAATGCCGCGCTATGTCGCTCTGCGAGTGCCATGTGGGCAAATTCGTCGTACCCTCGGGTCAGCAACGTTTGCAAGAGCTTGTGCTGCGGATGATGCGTTTGTATGAGTACTGTTCCAGGAAACTCGGCGCGGCCCGCGCGGCCGGATACTTGAACAATGGTTTGAGCAA
>CAWLAW010000347.1:0-4378 GCA_963854885.1 Gammaproteobacteria bacterium
GTGGAAAAGTGATCCTCCTCCTTACGTAAATAAGTGCCTGCTTCTTCTACTTGATTAATCAAATAGTATGGCAAGGCCATGCGCGAATATGGCGGCTCCGGCTCATCTCCAACAAGCGTAATACTTGCATTCGCTTGTAGCCTTCTGAGCGATTCTGCGGCGATTACGCCGGCCGGTCCGGCACCGATAATTACGTGATTCATGCGATCCTCCCTCGAGCGCGCCCGCTGCTGTACAGAGTCCAGCGAGCGGCCACAACCATCTGATATAAGCTAACTTCCTGGCCCAATTCCCAAGCCGTCGGTCAAACCGACAAGCGCAACAACGTTTCGGGGGTCGGCACGCCATCAGCGGTCCACCCGCGAACTTCGTAATATTCGGGCAGCATCTTGTCGAGCTCGTTGACCTTACCCTTTGCAGGTCCAGTCTTTGCCGCGTCTTTGAGCAATCGCTCCGGTAGGGTGTCGTCAGCCGCAGTGAGGCCGGCGTCCATATTAAATTTGCGCTCTAAATTCCAAATACGCTCGCCGGCTTCGACCATCGATTCCGCAGTCCAGTTGCCCTCACAAGCAGCGTCAACTTGCGGCGCTATGTCTTCGAGTGTCCAGGCAAACGTTGTGAAAACACATAAGCCGGCGGAGTCAACCGCGGCCGTTGCATCTTGGAACGCCTTCACTAAGTCCGGTTTTCCTTCAGTCGACAGCGGATCAGTTTTAACCGGTACACCGAGTAACTCGGAAGACACGGTATAGCCGCGTAGATGACAAGCGCCTCGGTTCGACGTCGCGTAGGCAAGTCCCATACCTTGAATGCCGCGCGGATCGTAGGCTGGGAACTCTTGTCCTTTTACCGTCATCGAAAGTTCTGGGTGTCCGTATTTCTCGCACAAGCGCTTCGAACCCAGGCCCAATTCCTTGCCAAACCCTTCACCTGTCGCGACTAGTTCGGCGGCCTTCGTTAAGGCTTCAGCGGAACCAAATTTGAGTTCCAATCCACCGGTGTCTTTTGTCGTAAGAGCGCCGATTTGAAACAACTCCATTGCTGCTGCAACAGTCGCGCCGAACGAAATCGGATCGTATCCATCCTCATTGCACAAGAAATTGGCATAGGTTAGGGCGTCGAGATCATCGATCCCGGTATCCGAACCGAGCGCCCAAGCAGCCTCGTATTCCAAACCACCTGAATTCCCTGCGTATTGTGGTTTATCTGCGATCGTGTAGTGCTGTGGATCAATTGTCGAAATTCGCCCGCATGCAATCGTGCAGCCAAAGCAAGCGCCGTTGGTGGTTAAATTCGGCTTGCCATCGCTTTCCCGCGGTTCGAGCATCGCCTCACCAGAAATTTTGCTAGCGCCTTCAAACTGAACTTCGCGCATGTTCCGAGTCGGCATCGCGCCAACCTCGTTAATCACATTCATCAGCGCTTGCGTACCGAGTGCGCCAAGCCCCTCTCCCGTCATCGCATTTTCCGCGAGTACGCGCTTGCCTTCGTTAGTTGCCGCAATAAAAGCCTTTGGATCGCGGACGTTACCAACCCCGAGCGTGCCGCGCACGGCCACCGCTTTTAGGTTTTTCGAAGCCATTACTGTGCCAACTCCGGAGCGGCCGGCTGCCCGATGTCGATCGTTTACAACCCCGGCATAAAGACACCCTTGCTCAGCTGAGCGACCGACGGCTGCAATACGCAACAAAGGATCTTGGTATTTTGTGTGCAGGATTTCGTCTGCTTCCCATACCGACTTTCCCCACAAATCATCGGCGGCGCATAAGGTCGCATTTTCATTCTCGATGTGTAAGTAGACCGGATTTCGCGCCTTACCTTCGAAAATTATCATGTCCCAGCCGGCATTCTTGATTTCATTGCCGATGAACCCGCCAGAATTTGAGCACGCGATCGCGCCGGTAAGCGGGCTTTTCGTAATAACCGAATATCGCCCACCGGTCGATGCCATGGTCCCAGTGAGTGGGCCAGTGGCCAAGATTAAATTGTTTTCTGGCGATAGCGCATCGCACGCCGGGTCGATCTCTTCTGCGAGGTACTTTGACGCAAGCCCTCGCTGCCCGAGATATTTCGTCGCCCACTCCATTTTGAGTGGCTCGGGAACGCAAGTCCCGTTGGTCAAATTGACTCTTAGAACTTTTCTAGTCCATGCCATGATTCTTCTCCAAGCCTTAGTCGCGCGGAATTGATTGTCCAGCATGCGCACGCATGCGTTCCAGACCGGTGTGGTCCGCATCGACGTATGTGATCGCTTCTGTCGGGCACGCCGCGGCGCAAGCCGGGTCGCCGCCGCATAAATCGCATTTGATGACTTTTCCGGAGTCGGCATTGTAATTAACCGTGCCGAACGGACAGGCAATGGTGCAAACCTTACAACCCACACACACATCGGCGAGCACGTCTTTCGACCCGGTGTCCGGGTTTATCACGATGGCTTCTACTGGGCAGGCATGCATGCACCACGCTTCTGCGCATTGTGAGCATGTATAGGGAGCGAAACGTCCTTCCTCATGAAAAGTAAAAACCTTAATGCGAGATTTGCTCGGGTTGAAGACACCTTCGTTTTCATACGAACACGCCATTTCACATTGCAAGCAACCGGTACATTTTTCCGGTTCTAACTGCAGGGCTTTTAACATCTAGATTCTCCCACAAAGCGATTTCTAGTGGTCGACTCCGAAACGTCGCGACAGGACTGTTTTCCCGTGATTCTCGATGCGGACATCGGCTCTGCAGGTTTTCGCCGTCTAGCGTCTTGGTGTCAACATTTATGCCAACGTCGACGCGATAAAACGGAGAAAATGCCGCGCGCCGACTATCTAAATTACGTGCGGGAGGTTAACTAGAATCGGCAGAGAAAACCAGCGGGCTGACATTGCGAGGCTATATTGAGAACAATTCTCATTTGCTTGGTGTCGCCGGATATTCGGGCGAGTTTTTGCCGCTGCGCAGCCTGTCGGACTTAGGGGTTCGTAGCGAGGCGAGTGAGAAATCGAGTCCATTATTTCGCCATTTTGAGGCGCATAGTGGTGACTATGTAACGAAAAATGGCGGAATGATGGGCCGATTTCCCGCCGCCGCAGTAGAATCGACCTAAGTCCGACAGGCTGCTAAGGATAGACCGCGATACCCCAAGGGAATTTACCAACTGGTATTGTCGCAACGACAGTGAACTGCTTCGTGTCAATAACACTTACTTGGTTACTCACGCCGTCAGTTGTATAGAGCAGAGAGCCATCTTTCGATAACGCGAGTCCCCAAACCCGCTTACCGACAGGCACGGTATGCAATATTTCTAGAGTCGATTCATCAAGTATGAAAATTTGATTCGCGCGTCCGCCGGCGACATACAGTTTGGAACCGTCGGCACTGAGCAGAATGTCCTTAGGTTTCGCACGATCGTCTGCAAGCGGCATCTTGGCAATAATTTCACCACTGGCGATATCAACTTTTTTCACTTCCCCGCTAATTTCAGATGTCGCGTAGGCGATTTTTCCTGACTGATTAAATGTCGCCGCGCGCGGCCGCGCGCCAACTAAAATATTACTCACGATCGTGTGCTCTGGTACCGCGATCACATGCAACATGTTTGTCGATTCACTAGTCACTATGACTCTCGTCCCGTCCGGGGAAATTGCTACCCCTTCGGGTTCGATACCCACTTTAATTTCGGCGATTAGCTCCCCGGTAATCGGGTTGAAGACACTCGCTTTAGCGTCCTCTTCGTTTGATATATATATATTCCCGTTAGGGTGGACGGCGAACGTTTCCGGGTCGTCACCGCTGCTGAACGTCCTTAACACGGCAAACGTCTGCGGATCGAATACCGCGATCGCGTTATCCTCACTAATTGCTACATAAGCTTCCTTTCCGTCCGGTGAGATACCGATGCCACGGGGTCGCTTGCCGATCGCGATAGTTGCAATGACGGTATTAGTCTGGCCGTCAATGACAGAAACACTATCGTCACGCTCGTTCGTAACAAAAATTCGTTCGGGCGGGGCAGCAAAAGCGCCAAGATTGCCTAACATGACACAGACAATTATGACGAATAATTTGCGATATCGATTTACTATAAACATTCATTTCACCCTTATTTCGCACAGAACAATGACCCTAAACTATCGAGGTTTGGTGGTACGGCGACCCCGCGAACGGGTGCTTCACCGACAATTTTCCCCTCATCGACGAGCAACAACGGTTGCCGAAGTTGGCCCGTCTCGCGGAAACTCAAGTCCGAACCTTTTTGACCATCAAAAGCCAAGTTAGTTTGCAATTCAATGAGCAATTCCCTGCTGGTCATCGATGGGCGACGGACCATCGTATCAGCCAGAAGTTTCATTGCGGCCCACCCGGCCCAGGCATCATCGTTCATGGG
>CAWLAW010000348.1:0-4378 GCA_963854885.1 Gammaproteobacteria bacterium
CAAGCAAATTGTTAACCTAACCCTGACAACCCTAAATTCGGCCGCACATAACGCCCATGGCATCAAGCAAAAGTAACTCTGTCGTCCAAAAAGAGCGCGCCGTACGCATGCCACCTGAAATGCGTCTCGCTCGACTCATTAGCTGCGCGGTGCGCGTTTTTGCGCGCAACGGCATCGGCAACGCCGGTCACGCGCAAGTTGCTGATGAAGCACGGGTGTCGACCCCAACGGTGTTTCTCTATATGCCTAATCGCCAAGCGCTGATCGATGCCGTGTTAAGTGAAGTCGACCGCTTTTTAGTGGATCTTATTGAGATCGCGGCGGCCCGCGGCTCGACGGCTTCCGGGAAATTCCTAGCCATTACTAGAGGCTTTGCCAACGCGACAGATACGCATCGAGATCACGTAAAAGTTTTTTTAAACTGGGGTGCGGTCGTGCACGAAGAAACTTGGCCCCAGTATGTCGAATTTCAAGACCGCGTGATTGCGCGTTTCGAGTCGATTATCGATGATGGGGTAGCGCGTGGCGAGTTGTCTTCGAGCGTTAATTCAATTTCTGGATCGCATTTAATCATGGGTTCCGCGAATATGATTGCGCAAATGAAGTTTCGAGGTCGATCCGAGGACGACATCAGCAATTTCTTAGATGCTTTAGTGCGCGGAGCTCTGCTGAATAATGTTTAGTTCGACCGATGCGCGTTGGTGAACGATTCGATGGGCCACGATCACGACCATAATCACGCGCACCTAGCAGCGAACTCCGCTGATGGCGAACGCCGGCTGTTCTGGGCGATGTGCCTAACTGGCGGGTTCATGCTTGCAGAATTGGCCGGGGGATTAATTACCGGATCTTTAGCACTGCTTGCAGACGCAGGACATATGCTCGGAGACTTTGTCGCGCTGGTACTCGCGTGGGCAGCAATAAGAGTTGGAAAGAAATCTCCCGATTTGCGTCGTAGCTTCGGCTACCATCGATTCCAAGTACTTGCTGCTTTTGTAAATGGAATTTCGCTACTAGTCATTGCCGGCTGGATCCTAATAGCCGCGATCTCCCGCAGCGTGAACCCCGAAGACGTCATGGCGGGTCCGATGCTTGTCATCGCGAGTCTCGGCTTAGTCGTGAACTTAATCGTGTTTCGAATCTTGACGGGGGGCGAGCACCAAAACTTGAACATTCGCGGCGCGGCGCTACATGTCTTAGGAGATTTGCTTGGATCGGTTGCCGCGATCGGCGCGGCGCTACTGATCATGTTCTACGGTTGGATGCGCGCCGACCCAATTCTATCGATCATCGCCGCGGGCCTCATTGTTTCTGCCGGCTATAAGATCGTGAAGCAAGCCGGGCATATACTGCTGGAGGGAACCCCCGAAGAAGTGGATCCCGGACAAGTTAGCGCGCAGCTGATGTCGAAAATCCCCGAAATCATAGATGTCCATCATGTGCATATTTGGTCACTGACGGACGAACGACCTGTCCTCACGCTACACGCACGAATTACTGAACAAGTAGATCACGATCGGATCGTGAACGACATACATCGCGCGCTGGAGTCGTTATTCGGCGTTCGTCACGCCACAGTTCAAATTGAATATGGACCCTGCACTGATGACATCGAGCGGGTAGATCACCATTAAATGACTTTTCCATCCGGTTCGACGTGTATGGAAATATCCTGAACGTCGAAGCGCTCCTCGACGAGCTTCTCAACGCGATCGGCAATGTCGTGCGAATCGGCAATAGAAAGGGAAGGGGCTACGGTTATAACCATATCGACAGCGCGGTTCGACCCCAACCATCTCGAGCGAACTCTTACGACGGACGCCACCCCATGAACAGTGCGTACAGCGGAGATCAACTCGCGCGGTTCAACTGCGTATTCATCGACAAGCCCCGGTAGCGCACGTCGATATAAACTATACGAAAGATATAGCACCAAACACCCGACTCCGATCGCGCAGAGGGTATCAAGCCAAGCTAAACCGCGAAGAGAAAGTTGCCATCCGGCGATCACAACCAATGTCGTTAGAACATCGGAAAATGTGTGGCTTGCATCGGCAATTAAGATATCGGAGTCGAGTTTCTTCGCCCATCCGCGTTCCCACACTGCGAGCACGACATTTACTACCAATACCATAATCATCAGTGCAAGACCTACATCGCTGTTTTCAATCTGGGTAGATTCACGCTGGATAGAACGCAAAATGAGTTCAAAACCAAGCACCGTTAAGATCCCTGCTAGCGCAAACACCGCAAGCGTTTCGAATTTTCTATGGCCGTAGGGATGCTCAAGATCCGCCGGTTCATTTGAAAGACGAATAACAAACCAAGCGACGAAGTTGTTAGCGACGTCGCTTAGCGAGTGAATCGCGTCACCAAGAATGCCCAGTGAGCCCGTGGAAAAACCAACCACGAGCTTAAGCGCCAACACAAAAAGGTTTGCCAAACCTTCTATCAATATGATCCGCTGAACCGAACGTACTTTTTCTATCGGTTCAATTTTCCGCGATACATCCACGCAAGCACCACAAATTAATCAACGGGTAAACGAGATAGCAACATTGCACTTAGCCGTTCGATCGTCAAGGTTCCGGAACGACGATTTACCTGCCGTTCTCGTGACGGCGAGAATTTCCGTAGAAAGTCAAAAATTGCCGCAACCCTGTGCTAATGTAACTATATTGACGATACGCAGCGAGGCGACCATGACTAAGGAGATTTCGAAGTTGCTAGTCGCAACCGACGGGTCTGAAGGGGCGTTACATGCGGCGAAGTTTGCCGCAAAGATTGCGCACGCCCTCGATGCCCACGTAACAATCCTCACCGTTCACGATGACGACGTATTAATGTTACACGCTATGGGGCCAGCCGTATGGCCGGCGGCCGTCCCCGATGCGTCATTAAATGTCGAGGAGATTAAGACAGCCACTGAAAGGAAGGCCCTGGAGACGACGCTCGCCGATACCCGGGCAGCGTTAGAAGACATAACGGATGTCGAAGTCGATCAGATTTGGGGACACACCGCCGAAGCTATCTGCGATTACGCAAAAGATAATTCATTCGACTTGATTGTCATCGGCTCACGCGGTCGTTCAGCCTTCGCGCGTTTGCTACTTGGTAGCGTTAGCGCACAAGTTGCCCATCATTCTCCGTGCCCAGTAACGATCGTCCATTAAATTTTCTCGCGACTCGGATTTCGTCAGACGCAGGAATTTACGCTACTCTACCGCAGCGCGAAGTTGATCGAGCAACAGCAACGCCTCCGGCTTACTGGGAAATGAGTTAGCACTGGCGAGCGCTGCGGTTAATTCCCGTCGCGCTGCATTCTCCCGTTCTAGGCGCACCAATGCCACAGCAATGTGGTACCTAATTTCCTGATTCGTAGATTGGCGAGTGAACGCGTCGCGTAAAAATTCTAACCCTTGCTCGGGTTCGCCAGTTTCAACAAGTATCCAACCGTAAGTATCGAGAAATCCGGCATGATCAGGCGCAATTTCGACTGCTTTGCGCGCAAATTCGATAGCTTCGTCGCCGCCAAGCCTATGCGTGACGTAGGCCAGATTATTAAATAAAACGGGATCTGCCGGTGACCGCTTGAGGATCGCTGCGTAGACGAGTTGTGCCGAGCGAAACTCGCTCACGGAGATCAATTTTTCGGCCAGCGCATGCCGCGAATCCATATCGTCCGGGTGCAGCAATATCCAAACGCCAATTGTTGTCAGCGCACTTTTTACGTTACCACTATCGATTTGCGAATTGAATAATTGTCTTAACGTCGAGGAAGTCGGGGTTAATCGATGGGCTTCCACGAAGTGTCGCTGGGCCGCGTCAAGATCGCCTTTTTTTAGCGCCAACCTCCCCTCTGCTTCGTGCGTTTCGCTACTTTGCGGATGGTATTGCTTGATTTCTGCGAGTATTTCTTGCGCCTCGGCGACCTTGTTCATTTTTAATAGCACGGCCAATCGTTAGCTTAATGAGCGCAGGTGCCGCGGATTACCGGAGAGCGCCTTTGTCGTTGCCCAGAACGCGCCATTTAGATCGGCTACGGACAACATGAGGCGACTGACTTCGACTAGTTGATCGGCATCAAATCCGGCATTCTCAGCGGCGCGCTTTAAGGCTAATCGTGCCTTGTCCTGATCGCCCATTGCCAAGTAAACCCTGGCAATTCCGAGTTTTGCGATAGCGCTATTTGGACGCTGCTCGGAAAGCGTGTAAATGTCGGTATTGAGTTGCTCAATATCGCCGGCTGCTAGGCGTAACGACAATTGGGCGATGCTCGCGCGCAGATGTTCAGGCTGCTGTTGAGTGAGCAGTTGCAGCAGCGGGGCGGCCGATTTGTAACGGCTTTGCGCGACGAATAACTCTGCCAATTCGATAA
>CAWLAW010000349.1:0-4366 GCA_963854885.1 Gammaproteobacteria bacterium
TTACGCCGATCCGTCCGCGGGCTAGTAGCAGGATTAGAATTAAACCAACCGAGTGCATCCGGTCGAATTGAGGCAGCTAAAGCGATCGCAGCATCTGGAATGATGGGATTACGAGAAGTTCTCGATACGCGGCGCGAAATAGAAACTGAACAGGAGGTCATCGAGGCGATCGATACCGCGATCGTGGTATTGGATTTGGATGCCGACGATGATGCGATTCAACTCAATGCGGTCCAACGATCGACACGGATTCTCGATGGGCAAGTCAGAATGAAGTTAACCGCCATTGCACAAGATGAGAACGGCAACCAGGCCTTGCGCGATGCGGCCATGGCGTCATTAAAAGTGATAGAGCGTGCCGCTAAGCGCTACGAATTACTCGAGACGTTATTTTTTGGCCTTAGCCTCGGCTCCGTATTAGTGCTAGCGGCAATTGGTTTGTCGATTACTTTTGGTGTAATGGGTGTGATCAACATGGCCCACGGTGAACTGATTATGATCGGTGCCTATACGACATATGTTGTTCAGCTTTTAATGCCAAACGCAATTGAGTACTCGATTCTCGTCTCAATACCCGCTGCGTTTATTGTATCCGGCCTCGTTGGGGTCGTTATCGAGCGAGGCGTGATCCAGTTTCTTTACGGCCGCCCTTTGGAGACTTTACTCGCAACATTTGGCATCAGCTTGGTATTGCAGCAGGCAGTGCGTTCTATCTTTTCACCGTTGAATCGCTCGGTCGTGTCGCCCGAGTGGATGAGCGGCTCCTTCGAAATTGCCCAAGGCTTGTCGTTCACATTCAACCGCTTATATATTCTCGTATTCGCTATCCTCGTATTCGTCGGATTATTGCTCGTGCTGCAGCGTACTCGGCTCGGACTAGAGGTGAGGGCGGTGACACAAAATCGGGCGATGGCTCGCGCGATGGGGATCCGCAGTGCGCGTGTCGATGTGCTCACCTTCGGGCTCGGCGCCGGCATCGCGGGCCTCGCCGGTGTTGCGCTATCACAGTTGACTAACGTCGGTCCAAATTTAGGTCAAGGCTACATTGTGGACTCTTTCATGGTGGTTGTTTTCGGAGGCGTCGGCAATTTATGGGGAACCCTGGTCGCCGGATTATCTCTCGGGGTAATGAATAAAATCTTAGAGCCGATGGCGGGTGCCGTTGTTGCGAAAATATTGATTCTGATCTTCATCATTTTGTTTATCCAAAAACGACCCCGCGGACTGTTCCCTCAACGCGGCCGCGCAGCGGAAGATTGACCATGTTGATGAGCCGTATCTTAGAAGACAAAGGCGGACGTTGGATGTTGGCGATCCTCAGTGTCGCCGTCGTCTGGGTGCCGATCGCAAACCTTTTGATCGCAAGCGATTCGCTGCTACACGTACCGACCTATACAGTGAGCTTGCTGGGCAAGTATCTTTGTTTTGCGTTACTTGCTCTGGCGCTCGATCTCGTTTGGGGGTATTGCGGAATTTTATGCTTAGGTCACGGCGCATTTTTCGCGCTTGGTGGCTACGCAATGGGTATGTATTTAATGCGCCAAATTGGTGACCGAGGCGTCTACGGACACCCCGAGCTGCCCGATTTTATGGTTTTCCTTAATTGGGAATCGTTACCCTGGTACTGGTACGGATTCGACATGTTTTGGTTCGCAATGATAATGGTTGTGTTCGTACCCGGGCTATTGGCATTCGTTTTTGGTTGGTTAGCATTTCGATCGCGAGTCTCCGGCGTTTACTTATCCATCATGACGCAAGCGCTAACGTATGCATTGATGTTAGCGTTCTTTCGTAATGAGATGGGGTTCGGAGGTAACAACGGGCTCACGGACTTCAAGGAAATTATCGGCTTCAATTTACAATCGGATGTCACCCGTGTCGTTTTATTTAGCATTTCGGCCATTATGCTTGGGCTCGGCTACATCGTTTGTCGGTATATCGTGACCTCGAAGCTCGGCCGCGTCGTAACTGCCGTGCGCGATGCGCAATCGCGCACGCGTTTTATTGGATATCGCGTCGAGCATTATCAGATCTGGATATTTACGGTGTCTGCGATGCTGGCCGGCATCGCCGGGGCGTTGTACGTCCCACAAGTCGGAATAATCAATCCGGGCGAATTTCAGCCGCTTAACTCGATCGAATTAGTCGTATGGGTAGCCATCGGCGGGCGCGGCACACTTTACGGTGCTGCACTCGGCGCTGGTCTTGTGAACTACGCAAAAACGACGATGACCGCAGCATTCCCGGAGGTTTGGCTATTTGCTCTCGGTGCGTTGTTCGTTTTAGTAACCTTGGCGTTACCCAAGGGCATCGTCGGATTATGGCAACGTTTTAAACCGGCACCTAAATCGCATGAATAACGATACACAAAACTCAAGGCGAGCTGGGCTGATGGAACGGGATCGTGTGTTCGAATTTCTGATCGAAAAACCGACGCGAGACAGCTTGGTCGACATCTCACACGGCAACATATTATATCTTGAGGACATCACGGTGAGTTTCGACGGGTTTAAGGCGTTGAACGCGCTAACTTTATACGTCGAAGTGGGAGAACTGCGCTGTATAATCGGGCCAAACGGTGCGGGTAAGACGACGATGATGGACGTGATTACGGGCAAAACGAGACCGGATTACGGGACCGCGTTTTACGGGCAGCGTATTGATCTACTACGCCTGTCGGAACCCGAAATAGCGTCGCTCGGGATCGGCCGAAAGTTCCAGAAACCGACCGTTTTTAATAACCATACGGTATTCGAAAACCTCGAGCTAGCGATGGCCGCGGACAAACGCGTGCGTGCAACTTTGACGAGTAAAATGTCCGGCGAACAACGCGATACTTTGGACGAGACTCTCGAGATGATTGGGCTCGTGGATAAAGTTCACAGCTTAGCGGGCACGTTATCTCACGGACAGAAACAGTGGCTCGAGATCGGTATGTTGATCATGCAAAACCCACTCGTTTTATTGGTCGACGAACCAGTGGCGGGTATGACTAAGCAGGAAATGGACACCACAGCCGAATTGCTCACAAGCCTAGCCGGTGAACGCTCCGTAATTGTCGTCGAGCACGACATGGAATTCGTCCGTTCTATCGCGCGTCGAGTTACGGTACTCCATGAGGGCAGCGTGTTAGCGGAAGGCACCATGGATGCGGTACAAAATGATCCGAAAGTAATCGAAGTTTATTTGGGCTCGTAATGCTGAAATTAGATGCGATTAATCAATTCTATGGCGAGAGCCATACTTTGTGGGATCTTTCCATTAATGTGCCTAAAGGCTCGTGCCTGTGTTTAATGGGTCGCAACGGCGTTGGTAAAACGACGACTTTGAATTGCATTATGGGACTCTTACCGATTCGAAGTGGTGAGATTAGATTCAATGATACGCTGCTCTCGAAAGAGCCCGCTGAGCAACGCGCGCGCTTGAAGATCGGCTATGTACCCCAGGGGCGCGATATTTTCCCACAGCTCACGGTAGATGAAAATTTGCGCATTGGCTTCGCCGTCTGTGAGCGCCAAGCTGCTATTCGCGCGTATGAGCGTGTGCTGGATATTTTCCCAGTATTGGGGCAAATGTTGAAGCGCAATGGCGGCGATTTGTCCGGTGGACAGCAGCAACAACTGGCGATTGGTCGGGCACTAATATTAGATCCCCAGTTATTGATATTGGATGAGCCAACTGAAGGGATCCAACCAAACATCGTGCACGAAATTGGCGAGTTGATTTGTCGTCTCAATCGAGAGGAATCTATTACCGTGTTGTTGGTTGAACAAAAGCTACCGCTGGCGCGCCGCGTCGCCGACAGCTTCTGCATACTCGATAAGGGGCGCAGCGTTGCGGTTGGTTCAATCGATGAGCTGGGCGATGATATCGTGAAGGAATTTTTAACCGTTTGAGCCACTAAAACTTAATTTGGCAACCCAAAGATGGGGATGAGCATGAAACAAAGAATTTTAGACATTACTCGCGTGTTGACTCTGCTCGGACTAGCGCCGCTAGCACACGCCCATACCGACAGCGTTGGCTTCTCAAGCAGCTTGCTTCATGTTCTCACCGAGCATTATATGCTGCAGACATTGGTGCTCGCAGCTACTTCGATTGGCCTCGCGTTTATTCTGCGTAGGCGCCTGCAACGTATAACCAAGCTGGATCAATAGGGATCGACCGGTCGCGATGGCGCTAGCAGTCGTACAGCCGCCCACCGATGCCAAAGGCTGGGCCGCATCGTTATTTTTACGTTATGCAGTGTGCGGCGATCGCACTGCACTGATTGAAAGGCGACATCGAGGACCACTAACCGTACAACGTCCTTTTTATCCGGAAAAAGATGGTCCGTGCCACACCTACCTACTCCATCCACCGGCCG
>CAWLAW010000350.1:0-4363 GCA_963854885.1 Gammaproteobacteria bacterium
TTAAGTATGTTTTCGCGGTTAACGGCGGAGACACATTTCCGATTCTGGAGACTTTGCGCGATAACGGCATTCAACTCATACACATGCGCCACGAGCAAACTACGGCGTACGCTTACGCGCGCGTATCCGGGAAGCCTGAGGTGTGTTGTGTTACTGCCGCTGTGGTCTAACGAACGCGGTGACCGGATTGTGCGGCGCCGGCTTAACCAATAGTGCGGTGATTTGTCTGTCCGGACAACATCCAACAACTGAGGATCTGGCCGGGTCGTTCCAAGAGGCCTATGGTTCGGAGGTTGTCGGGTCATTCTCGAAATATACCAAGCGGGTGCTTGACTGGTCGACGATCGAAGTCGATTTGCGACAGGCCTTTCGCGAAGCAACGAGCCCGCCTCAAGGCGTCTCATTACTGGAAATACCAACTAATATTTTGTATCACTCCGACGACGAAGATTTGCAACGTCCTGGTGCAAAAGTGTATTCGCCCGACGAGCTACGATCACAGCTCGACCCCCGCCAGATCGACCGAACAGTTGGATTATTACTCGCGGCCAAACGCCCGCTCATTGCGGGCGGCGACGGTATTTTTTGGTCAGACGCTGCGGCAGAGCTAACGGAATTAGCCGAATTGACCCACACTCCAGTTTATTGCCGACGCGCCGGCCAAGGCGCAATGGACGAAGCGAACCCGCTAGCCATTCGCGGTGCTTGGAAAAAACCGTTTACGGGCACGGCCAATTTGGTTTTGGCCGTTGGATTTCGCTTTTGGAGCGGAGAAAAATTTGGTCAGCCACCAACCTGGACAGATAAAGCCACTTATATTCAGGTCGATACTGATCCACAACGCGTCGGTTGGCATGTACCGGCCGAGGTTGGGATTGTCGGTGATCCGAAACTCGTCTTGCGGCAAATAATCGACCGTATCAAGGAAGTGCGGGCCGACTTCAGTGCCAAGGCCGGGAGCCCGTGGATTGAACAAATGGGCGAAGTGCGTGCGAATTATGAAAAGATGATCGCAGAACGAGCGGCCGCGAACCACGACGCGCACCCTATTCACCCCGATCGATTAACCAAAGATTTAGTTTCTGTGCTCGACGACGACGCTAGCCTAGTCGTCGATAGTTTCACGCTTAGGGGATACGCAAGCCAGTGGTTCACAGCTCACCATATGGGCCAAGTTGTGGATGCGGGCCCGTTGGCGCCGGTTGGGCATGGCGTCGGCATGGGCATTGGTGCGTAACTCGCGCGACCCGGTAAACAAGTCGTGGTGGTCTCCGGTGATGGCGGGATCGGGATTGGCGGTATGGACATGGAGACTGCCGCGAAGTACGGGATCCTGATAGTCACGCTGCTATGGAATAATAGTTACTGGGGACCGGATTTCGCATCGATGCCGATGTTGCGCGGGCGCACTGACCCATTCAATATGATCCCGGATATTCGTTATGACAAAGTATTCGAACCGATGGGTGTATACACGGAACACGTCGAAAAACCGGACGAAATAATTCCCGCGCTCGAACGCGCGCTAGGATCTGGCAAAGCCGCAGTGGTTAATGTCGCTGGCGACAAGCGCTATGGCTACCCGTCTCTCGGCGGGAACCTGCTGGGTTCGACAAAACTCTAGCCGCATTCGCGTCCATTACAGCGAAATTACGCTTGGCGAACTGGCATCGACCAGACCCCACGCATAACCATCGTATCCATGTAATCGTACGATTGTTTGGCAAGCTGCAGGGAAGGCATGCGCCGAATCGCTTCGCCGATCGCAATTTCGCCTTCAAGACGCGCGAGCGGTGCGCCAAGGCAGAAATGGATACCGTAATTGAATGTCAGATGCGGATTCGGGCTGCGAGAAATATCGAACGTTTCGGGATCGCTGAATTTATCGAGATCGTGGTTCGCGCCATGAATCATGACAAAAACCCGCTGCCCTTTTTTAAGTGTTTTACCGCAGCGTTCGTGTTCCGTGCTAACTAGCCGCACGGAGGCGAGGGTAGGTCCGTCGAAACGCAGAATTTCTTCAACGGCCGCCTTCATCCGATCGGGATCTTGACGAACTTCGGCGGATTGCGATGGATGGCCGAGCAGTGCCCTTACGCCGTTGCCGATGAGGTTTGTCGTCGTCTCGTGTCCGCCAAATAGAAATAGTATCGCCGAGCCGATTACTTCGTCTTCCGTGAGAGCCTCGTCATTCTCTTGGCACGCAACAAGTTTGGATAACATGTCGTCGCGCGGTCGAGAAGTGCGTTCGCGGATAGCCGCACGAAAATAATCCGCCATCGCGACGGCTCCCGTCTCAGCGCGAGCGTATTTATCTGTTGAAGTTGTTGCGCCACCGATAAATGGCTGCATTTCGGCCGACCATTCATGCAATTTTTCCATGTCATCGGCAGGCAAGCCGAGCATGGTGAGAATGACATTTGCAGGCAGAGGGTAGGCGAACTCTTTAACGAAATCGAATTCGCTCTTCTCAATTAGTGGCTCCAGGAGTTGCGTCACGGCCGCCGTTATAGACGGTCGCAAACTACGAATTGCGCCCGGCGTGAAAACTTTATTAAGTAATGAACGAATTCGGGTGTGGTCCGGTGGGTCTTTAAACGCAACCCAAGTATTCAGGTACTTAATGACTTCAGCGACGCCTTTGCGTCGATCGTCCGGAAGACTTGCAAAATAAGGGGTCAAGCGGTCGGCGGATATCTTATCGTCGAGGAGGATTTCGCGAACATCGTCATATCGAGTGAATACCCAACTTTTTAACGGCGCACACCAATGACAGGGATCTTGCTCCTGGAGCTGTCGAAATATCGGCAAAGGATTGTTGATCGTTGCCCGATCGCGTGGGTTGTAGACGGAATCGTGGAGGGTCATATTCTGCTCCGCTAGTTCAGCTTGTCAAAATTAACCGCTAGGGTAATCCAGCGCGCATTTTCTTGGTAGACTCCGCGTGGTAACAGCTCGCGGATGACCCTCGGCGAACTTGTTTAATGTCCACTTGAATAAAACCGAGCAGGTAACGGATATGAGCGACGTATATATTATCGGTAGTTACAGCACGGCTTTCGGACGCCGTCCGCAAGACACTATCAAAGATCTTGCAAGAGAGGCCTACGAGCAGGTCCTCAGTGACGCAGGTTTTGATGACGGTGACCAAATCGAGAGTAGCTGGTTTGGAAATTGCGGTATGTGGACCGACGAGCAGGGCAGTATCCGCGGTCAGGTTTGTTTTACCCCGTTAGTGCGCGAAGGACGATTTCCGGAGCGTATCCCAACGACGAATGTTGAGGGTGGCTGTGCGACCGGATCGCTGGCACTAAATGGTGCATGGAAAGACGTTCTGTCGGGCCAGGCCGACGTGAGCATTGCCATGGGCGTTGAGAAAACGTTTTTCCCCGAACAACCCGAGAAAACAGCTAGAATCTATTTCGGTGGCATCGATCAATACGATCCGCAGGAATGGGAGAGCTACTATCGGGATGCCGGGGAAGTTGCTGGCAAGCCATTCGAACCGGGTCCGGATCGGACAATTTTCATGGATACCTACGCGATGCAAGCGTGCCATCACATGAAGCGGCACGGAACGACGCAACTCCAAATTGCAGCTGGTGCGGCCAAGAACCACAATCACGGCTCGATGAATCCCGGCGCTCAATACCGATTTCGCATGACCCCGGAAGAGGTCGTCGCGGACCGGGCGGTTAGCTTTCCTTTGACGCGCGCGATGTGCGCACCGGTTGGCGATGGCGCTGCGGCGACTATCGTCTGTTCCGAACGTTACTTGAAGACTTTGCCGAGCGAGGTACGCGAACGCGCGGTGCGAATCGCAGCTCAGGGCCTCAGTGGAGGCAAGTACCGGTCGCTCGACGAGGATGGTTTGAGCCGATTCGCCGCCGAGCGCGCCTATAAAATGGCTGGTGTTAGCCCGCAAGACATCGACGTAGCGGAAGTGCACGACGCGACTTCATTCTGCGAAATTTACCAAGTTGAAATGATGGGCTTTTGCGCGCCGGGGGAGGGCGGTTCGTTTGTCGAAAGTGGCGCAACAACCTTAGGTGGAAAAGTTCCTGTGAACACTTCGGGTGGATTGGTGTCCAAAGGTCATCCGATTGGCGCGACCGGATTATCAATGACGGCTGAATTAGTCGCGCAGTTGCGCAATGAGTCAGGCGATCGCCAGGTCCAAGGGGCGTCTTGGGCATTGGCGGAGAATGGTGGCGGCGTTATCGGATTTGACGAAGCAGCGTGCTCAGTATTAATTTTACACAAGCAAAACTAACCCGGCGGCGAAGCACGAGAGAGGCGGCCGTTTGGTAGTTCGGCGTGCGATAGCTCGAATACTGACGAACAGTCGAATCTCTCGATTTAT
>CAWLAW010000351.1:0-4349 GCA_963854885.1 Gammaproteobacteria bacterium
TGGAAATTGGAGAAGTAAAGGAAATCGAGCAATATTCAATGAGATTTCGCATGTGCCGAGTCGGCAAAGTCGATTTCGAACTTATGGAACCAACCGGCGGGACTGGTGTTATCGCGGAATTTATCGAAAAGCGCGGAGAAGGATTGCATCACGTTGCCTTTGCCGTCGACGATATCAACGATACGATGAGCACGTTGGGCAAGAAAAACGTTCAATTTGTCGCCGATGCGCCAATGCGCGAGAGTTTAGACGTCGTCGATTACGCTGGCCGGCGTTTCAGCGAAGACATTCAATTTACTTTTTCTCATCCTGCTTCGATACTCGGCATTTTGTTCGAGTTCATCCAGTACCCAAACGATTATGCAACGCCGTAGATTACCGCGCTCACGAACATTGCAAAGCAAGTTCGATCTCTGATTCGGATAGTCCGCATTCTTGCAATATCGTCTCACTATGTTCGCCCAATGTGGGTTGGTGTTGGTGGATCGGCAATTTCTGGCGGTTGATCCGAAGCCCCGAATCGAGGATCTCCAATTCACCTTCCGTCGGGTGGGTGAATCGACGAAAGAACTCAACTTGCTTTAGATGAGGATCAGATTGCAGATCGTTTAACGTATTGATCGGTCCGCATGGAATTTCCGCTTTTTTTAGCAATGTTAACCACTGTGCCGTCGAACGTTCTTTTAGCGCTTCGCCAGTTCGTGCGTACAAGGAGTTAACATGCTCGGTGCGGGTTGTTAGGGTCTGATAACGCGGATCGTCCATTACTTCCGGTGCTCCGGCCAACGTCCAAAATGATTTCCACTGCTTGTTCGTGTAGGGCACCACGCATAGGTAGCCGTCGCTTGTCGCGTACGGTTTTCGCTCATTGGATATGACTCTCGGATAGCCGGCCACACCATCAGGTGGATAGAAACTGAGTCCGTATTGATGTTCCAACAATGTATATGCTGCCATGCTTTCGAACATACCTATTTCCATATACACGCCGTCACCTGTTCGTAAGCGCTGAAACAGCGCTGCGAGCAATCCGGTCGCAGCGATTAACGCCGTGCTCTTGTCCGCCACCACACTCGGTGCGAACGCTGGTTCGCCGTCACGCTCGAGAAACGCGCCGGCCATACCGCTCTGTCCTTGAATAACATCATCGTAAGCCGGCTGACCTGCGTAAGGACCTTCTTCAAGGTAGCCGTGTAGCGCGCCGTAGACTATTTTCGGATTTCGCGTGGCGACGGCGGCTGGCGTGAAACCTAATGCAGCGATTTTTTGAGGCCGTATGTTATGTACGAACACGTCCGCGCCATCGATGAGTCGCCATAACGCGTCGCGTGCAGGCTCACGCTTGAGATCTAGTTTTAGACTTTTTTTGTTGCGGTTACAGCCGAGAAACCCCGCACCCATGCCGGCGTGGCGCGCGGGTCCAATACCCCGCGTCGGATCGCCCGCGGGCGCTTCAATTTTTATAACCTCGGCGCCGAAATCTCCGAGGATCTGAGTTGCGTAAGGTCCGAATAGGACACTTGTGAGATCGATAACACGCAGGCCGCTTAGCGGGAGAGATAGGTCATTGGTCATGAAATTAATACCGTAATGAGGTGGATAATCTGATCGGTATTGTGCCGTTTTATTGCAGTGACAAACAGTCGGCGCGCGATCTAATCATCTAATTACGTCGGGATTAATGTCGACAAAAGGGCTACTTCGGTGAATTTCAATTGAGGCTATTAAGACAATTACGCCGTAGCGCAATTTCTGTTGTATTCTAATAGGACAGATGAGCGGGGCGCGCTAACAACAATCGCGCCCCAGTCCAACCAGCCTGGAGGTACTACGAACGGCGCGCCCGGGTCAAGAAAGCAAGTGCAGGAAGGGCCAATAGCGCACTAGGCGGAAGCGGCACAACGGCCGGGGGTATTGGAGCAGTAAAATCGATAAATAACTGCGGCCGATCGGCGAAATCTATATTCTCCGAGGCGCCTATATCTACGCCGTCGTTCCCAGTCGAGACTAAGGCCCAGCCGAAATTGGTTGAGCCCGCCGCCCACGCCGCTACGGAGCTGGTGATGTCGACGGTCACTTTATTACCACCACCATTAATCGTTGCGACTGGCGTTGCACCTGCGTTGACCCCTGGGATTACGCCACCAGCAAATGAATCCCATGTAACACTCGATTCGCTGCCGAAATCCGAGGATAACTGATAGAGATTGAGATCGGCCCCAACGTTATCGATATCGATGAATAATGTCGCCGAATTAATAACCGAACCGACCGGAACGTTGAGGGGGCCCGCTCCGAATACGTTGTCAAATCGCAGCACGACTTGTGCCTCGCTGCCGCCGTCGCTTAAATCAATCGTGAATTCGGCTTCAGTCGTCGAACCTGTGCCGAAATCAAAGTTGCTTAACGGAGTACCTGAGCGGAGCTCGGCGTCATTCGTACCGTTGTAGATAAATCCGCTGCTAGCGCCATCGAGTAAGACGTCCACGCCGTCCCGAAACTCAAGCGTGCTGGCGGATACTTTAGCGTAGCCTGTAATGAGGCAGAGGAAAAAAAGACTCGTTAACGTTTTGCTGTTCACTTTTTGTTGCTCCCAGACGGTGTTTAGTGTCCAACAGAGGAACTGTAGTGACAATTGCCGAGGACTTCTCTTGAGAGGAAGGATAGTGTGATGAGAGTCCGTCAGTGGGCTTAAGACGGTGCGGCCAATCACGAATTGCTGGGTCTCGCGGCACAGTATTTAACAGTGTTGTACGACAACACGGGCGATTAGAATGAAATTCGTCCGCGCCAATTGAGGCGGATAATGTACACGGCAAAGAGCGGTACGAGTTAGTTCGTACTACGCAAAATGATGACTGTTCCCATTACCAGAAGTAGCGAAAATACCATACGCTTCAGCGTCGCATCTGAAAGTCGCGGCGGCCGAGTCCTGCCGAGCCAAGAGCTTAGGAATACGAGTGGTAATGCAGAGATAGTTAGTTGCAATACATGCAACGTAAAGCCGTCGTCGAATCCAACGACGACTGTGCGAGCGGATGTCCCGAGCGCGAAATAGGCGAGGATTGTCGCACGAATAACCGGAAGGTCGAGTGGTTGCCGATAGGCGAACCAACCGATTATCGGTCCGGAAGCGGCAAACATTCCGCTAAAAATTCCGCCGCCGGTCCCTGCAATAAGACACGCCAAATGAGAGGAACGGACGTCCAGCGGCTGGGGTCGAATCATCATTGATAAGCTGCCACAGGCGATAAAAACTCCGAGCAGTAACTCGAGTAACCACTGTGCATTTCGGTCGAGTACCGTCATCGCCCAAAAACCCAGGATAATTGCAGGTAACTGCCCGACGGCTAGCCAACGAAAGAACGTTCGATCAACGAATCGGGTGCGCCCCTTGAGTGCAACGACAATGTTTGCGAACGACAGTAGACTTACAATTGCTGCGAGCTCGGGCAGTGGGATCGTTCCTTCGGCACCGCAAATCGCAATTACGATCATACCCATCGCAAAGCCGGCAACAGATTGAACGTAACTGCCCAAAAATACGGCACCCGTAAAAACGATCCACGCAGTTATGCCCATTATCTTGGAATCGACCGGTTTGTGTTGTCGCGCTTAGGAATTTTTGGCGCGCGAGAAGCGCCCCACGTTATCCGGATGGTTTAATACCGAGGGCCACAGACGACGGGTTTTAGTAGAATTATTGAGTGCGTTTATTCAAGCGCGCTACACACATTGGTCAGTGACATTTCGTACAAGCCTTCGAACGCGGTAATAAGATCAGCTTCGCTGATGTCGCCGTTGGCAAACCAACTGCAGCTCCACGTAACGGAAGCCGAGTCTGTTCCATCGCTCACGACTTTCATTTCGGCAACGTAATCGCGAATCGGTATCGGACTATCGCCAATCACGCGATACGAAAAAGTCATGCCGTTTTCGTCGAAAGATTCCAACCGCTCTGAGATTCTTCCAGCGAAACCGGTAGCAGGATCGAGATCGGCGCTTCTTGTCGAGCCGACGCCGTCGCCCTCGACGGTTACCGGACCGACACCAGGGATCCACTTATGCGTGCCTCCCCATTCAGATACCATTGCCCAAACTCGCGCTGCCGATGCTTTTACTGATTTTGTTACGGATACATTCGCCACGTTTTTTTCCTTGTTGGTAATGTTTACCGGGGTGATTATCGCTGAGCCGAGGTTATTTTAGAATACGACAAATAGGCATCATTCGAATCAGGAGTGCAGGAAACTGACGCGACCGCTCCGTGTCGGCTGTGCTCCGCTCGCAGAAATGAGAAATAACTGAGATCTGTATGAGAACCTATATTGTTGATTCGTTTACCGACA